>JAEUKM010000163.1 GCA_016793085.1 Rhodospirillaceae bacterium | reverse complement strand
GCGCCTGTCCAGCGACTTTGAAAGCCCGATGATCGAAACGCGCTTCAACACCGGCACGCTGTTGCCGCTGCTGTGCACCGCTTCGGGCTATGCGTATCTTGCCTTCAACCAACCCCACGCCCGCGAAGCTCTGATTGCCGCCGCACTGAACGAGCCCAACCCGAAACTGAAGGGCACGCCCGTGCAGGTGCTGGAGTTCCGTTCCAACATTCCCAACATCACCGCCAAGGGCTACGCCTATTACTCGGGCTATGCCCACAACAAGGGCCTGAAGCGCACCGCGGCGATTGCCGTGCCGGTGTTCGTCAATGGCCAGGTGGCGGGCTGCCTGTCGATGCGGTTCTTCGCTTCGGCCCTCAACAAGAAGGCCCTGGAAGAGAAGTTCGTACCGATCTTCAAGGACGCCGCCCGCGCCCTGGAATTGGCCGCCTCGCATGGCGCGCAGGGCCAGGCGTAAAGCCCGTTCTGCCTGCGCCGCTGTGACGCATTTGTGAAGCCCGGCTCCGGCCGGGTTTCAGCACGTTCATTTGCCGTCCCGCACTGATTAGGCTAGAGCGGTGGACACCCTGTTCCACCGCCCCTACTTCATCGCCAGAGGACGCCCCATGACCACTCTTTCCCGCCGTAGTTTCACCGCCGCCGCCGGCGCCATCGCCGCAACGACGGCCTTCACGCCGCAGATGTCGTTCGCCGCCTCGGACCTCCGCACGCTCGGCAAAAGCAGCCTGAAAGTTTCGGCCGTGGGCATCGGCTGCAACAACTTCGGCGGCCGCATGGATGCGGCGGCCACCAAGCTGGTGGTCGAAAAAGCCCTCGACCTGGGCGTCAACCTGTTCGACACGGCGGAAAGCTATGGCCAGGGCCTGTCCGAGGAGTTCCTGGGCGCGGCACTGGGCAAGCGCCGCAAAGAGGCCGTCATCGCCACCAAGTGCAGCCTGGGCACACGCGCGAAAGTCATGGAAGCGTGCGAAAAATCGCTGAAACGCCTGGGTACGGATTACATCGACCTCTACCAAATCCACCGCCCCGACCCCAGCGCCACCACCGAAGAAACCTTGCGCGCGCTGGACGAATTGGTGAAGCAGGGCAAGGTGCGTTTCATCGGACACTCCAACTACAACGGCGCACAGACCGCCGAAGCGGCGAAACTCTCGGCCGACAACAAACTGACGTCCTATATCTCGGCGCAGAACCATTACAGCCTGCTGACCCGCGACATCGAGAACGACCTGGTGCCGGCGTGCGAAGCCAACGGTGTCGGCATCCTGCCCTACTTCCCGCTTGAAAGCGGCATGTTGACGGGCAAATACAAGCGCGGCGAAAAGCCCGCCGAAGGAACGCGCCTGGCCACATGGTCGAAGAACCCCGGTGCAGCCGAGCGCTTCATGAACGACGACAAACTGACCAAGGTGGAAAAGCTGCAAGCCATCGCCGACAAGAACGGCAGCACGCTGCTGCAGATGGCCTTCGGCTGGCTCTTGAGCAAGCCTTACATCGGCAGCGTCATCGCCGGCGCCACCAAACCCGAGCAGGTGGAAAGCAACGTCGCCGCCGCGGCCTGGCGGCCCAACGCCCAAGTGAACGCCGAGATCGACAAGATCACCAAGACCGCGTGAACGCGGCCCGCCTCCGCCACCGTCACCCCGGACAAGCCGCGAAGCGGCGCGGTCCGGGGTCCGGACTTCAGCGCGCACAGCCATGAAAAATGTGGATTCCGTGTCGGCGGCGCATCACGATGTGCTGCGCGGCGCACGGAACGACGCCGAAATCAGTACGGCCAAGGCCGCACCCCCGATATTCCCGTTTTT
>JAEUKM010000126.1 GCA_016793085.1 Rhodospirillaceae bacterium | reverse complement strand
CGCGGCCTCAACCCGGTCGACATCCTTATCATTGAGCCCGCGGGCCGCCAGTCGCTGCCCTGCTGCGAGCACCATCCGGCGCTGACGGTCCTGGCCCGGGCGCAAGACATCCCGAGCGATTTCAAGCCCGATGTGGTCGTGTTCGCCGTCAAGCCGCAACTGGCCGCCGACGTGGTGCCGCAGTATGCGCAGTTCACGCGTGGGCACCCGGTCTTTCTGTCGATCATCGCCGGCAAGACCATCGGCTTCTTCAAACAGTATCTGGGGGCCGAGGCGGCGGTGGTGCGGGCCATGCCCAACACGCCTGCAGCCATCGGCAAAGGCATCAGCGTGCTGACGCCGGCCCCCGAGGTCAGCCCCATCCAGCGCCAGATCTGCGACAAGCTGATGACGGCAGCGGGCCAAGTGGCGTGGCTGGACGATGAAAGCCTGATGGACGCCGTAACCGCGGTGTCGGGCAGCGGGCCTGCGTACGTGTTCCTGCTGGCCGAAACCCTGGCTGAAGCCGGGCGCAAGGCGGGCCTGCCCGATGATCTGGCGGCACAACTGGCCCGCGCCACCGTGTCCGGGTCGGGTGCGCTGTTGGAGCAATCGCCCGAAAGTGCGGCCAAGCTGCGCGAGAACGTCACCAGTCCCAACGGCACCACGGCTGCCGCCTTGAAGGTGCTGATGGCCGAGGGCGCCCTGGGGGCCTTGATGAAAGACGCCGTGGCCGCGGCCACCCAGCGCTCGCGCGAGCTTTCAGGTTAAGGCCCGGCGGGCTGATTTTCCTATCGTTTCGCGGCTCGCGCGGGCGTGCCTTGATTCCGACAAGACAGCGTGAAACTCTTTGCGTGAAATGAACGAGGCCGCGCATGGCACGCAAGCCAAAAGCCCTTAAATCACGCTCCGCAAAATCAGCCGCGAAAACCGGCGAGCTTGAACGCATCATCGCAGCGGCGATGGACGAGGCGGCTGCCGTGGGCTGGGCGCACCTGTCGTTCGAGGCCGTGGCCGCGCGCGCAAAACTGACGCTGGGCCAAGTTTTATTGCACACGCCCACCAAGGGACATCTGCTGGCGCGCTTTGCCGATGAGATCGACCGCACGGCCTTGTCGAGTGTCGCCAGCATCGACCACACCCAGACCGTGAAGGACCGGCTGTTCGATCTCCTCATGCGCCGCTTCGACGCCTTGCAGGCTTATCGGCCCGGCGTGCTGGCGGTGATGACGGGCCTGCAGCGCGACCCGCCAACAGCGGCCATGCTGCTGGCCCGACTGTCGCGCTCCATGAGCGCCACGCTGGCGGCGGCGGGCGTTGCTTGTAACGGCCTCATGGGTCTGGGGCAGATGATGGGCTTGAAGGCGGTGTACCTGTCGGCCTTGCGCGCCTGGCGCACCGACGACAGCACCGACATGGCGCGCACCATGGCGGCCCTCGATAAGGCGCTGGGTTTCGCGGAGCGCGCGGCCTCGTTCGCGGCGGGCCGAGGCAAGCGCAAAGACAGCGATAGCACTACAGCGGAATCCTGACGCTCGCGCGCAAGCCGCCCTTGGGGCTCTCGGCCAGCGCGATCTCGCCGCCCATGCTGCGCACAATGTCCAGCGCGATCGTCAGGCCCAAGCCCACGCCGCCGGTTTTGGGATTGCGCGAGGTTTCCAGGCGCGTGAAGGGCTTAAACACATCCTCGCGGTTCTCGGGCGGAATGCCGGGGCCGTCATCGTCCACGTGAATCTCAAGGGTGCGGTCCAGGACAGCGGCGGAGACGTCAAGGGTCTTGCCGTAGCGCATCGCGTTCCCAATCAGATTGTTCAGGCAGCGCTCGAAGGCCACGGGCCTGAGCGGCATGGCAGTCGGAAGCGGGCCGAGGTCGAGCTTCACCGCCGCCCCGTCGCGCTTGAAGCGCGCCACGATTGTTTGCAGCAGGTCGGCGACATTGACGGGCACGGCCTCCTCGTTGCCTTCGCCTTTGGCGAAAGTCAGGTAAGCGTCCAGCATCTTCTCCATATCGGCGGCGTCATCCTTCAGGGCCGCGATGTCCTCCGGCGTGGCGGTCTTGCCCATCATCTCCAATTGCAGCTTCATGCGGGTTAACGGCGTGCGCAGGTCGTGCGAGACACCCGACAGCATGTCGGTCCTTTGCGTAATCTGCCGCGTGATGCGTCCGCGCATGATGTTGAAGGCGCGCGCGGCTTGCCGCACTTCAAACGCGCCCTCGGCCGGAAAGTCGGGCACGTCGCGGCCCTTGCCGAACTCATCCGCCGCGCGGGCGAGGCGGCGTACGGACTTCACCTGGTTGCGCAGGAACACCGTGGCCACGCCGAACAGCAGCATGCTTGATCCCACCATCCAGATGACGAAGACATATGTGGTGGAGCTGAACAGGCGGCGGCGCGGGGCCAGCACGTGGAGAACGCCGTCATCGAGCTGCACGTGAATGGAAATCTGCTTGTCGACGCGGAAGGTGACGAAGTCCACGACAAACGGACGCTTCAAGGCAGCCCACAAGGCTTCGTCCAGGATGTCGTCGATATCCCATTCGTTGTCGTGCAAGTTGACGCCGTCCAGCATACCGCCCGGCTGGTAGATAACGTCGATGTCGAGGTTACGCTTGGTGTTGTCGCGCAACCAGGCGTAGTTCTGCTCGCCCGGGTAGTCGCGCAGGAACCCCGCCACGCCGGCGATATCGCCCGCCAGACTTGCGGCCATGCGGCGCGACATGGTGTCCCAGTGGTTGTCGTAAAAAATGTAGGTGGAGATCACCTGCACCAGGATCATCGGCACGACGATGATCAGGCTCGCGCGCGCCATCAGGGTGCGCGGGGCCCAGCGCTCCCAGTCGATTGCAGGCCATTTCCACACAAAGGCTTTGGCGCGAAGGTTGGTGTGGTCGGTCACTGATCGGCGCCCTTCAGTCCGCTCTCAGCAGATAGCCCGTGCCGCGCACGGTTTGCAGATAGCGCGGCTGGCGCGGATCGGTTTCGAGTTTCCGGCGCAGGCGGGTGATCTGCACATCGATGGTGCGCGGGTTCGAGCCTTCCTCGGCGGCGGCGGCCAAGACCATGCGATCCACCGGCTCGTTCACGTGGTCCACGAGAATGCGCAACAGTTCCGCCTCGCTGGAGGTCAGGTGCACGGTCGCGCCATCCAACGTCAACTGATGGCGGGCGAGGTCATAACGGGCACGGCCGAATTTCAGCTCAAGGCGCGTCGGTTCCTCGGGCGCTGGTGCGCGGCGCAGGATCGAGTTCACGCGCAGCAGAAGCTCGCGCGGCTCGAAGGGCTTGGCCATGTAGTCGTCGGCTCCCTGTTCAAGCCCCTGGATGCGCTGCTCGGCTTCGCCCATGGCCGTCAGCATTAGGATCGGCACGGTGCTGGAACCGCGGATGTGCTTGATCAGCGACAAGCCATCCTCGCCCGGCATCATGCGGTCTACCACCAGAAGGTCGAACTTCAGCCCGGTCAGGTGGCGGCGCGCCTCGGCGGCACTTTGCGCCGCCGTAACCATGTAGCCGTTGTCTTGCAGGTAGCGCGCAAGCAAGCCGCACAGGCGCGGGTCGTCATCGACTACCAGGATATGCTGGGCGGGGTCTGCAAAGGTGTCAGGGGCCATGGCGTCAGTTTAGCGGCAAAAAGGCCTGCGGCCAAATTCAAGCGCGCGTTAAGGGGCGCTGTCCGGGGTGCCCGCGCCGATGTCGATCCAGTGCTCGAAGCGCACGTCCTGCACCACCACAAAGCTGTCCCTGGCCGCCAGCGCGTCCTTGGCGTTGGCGATGCTGGCGTAGGTGATGAAACACTTCATGTTGGGATCGTCCACGCCGATGGGCAGGCCGATGGCGGGGCAATCGAGGATCAGGCCCGATTTCGTGCGGACGTGACGGGTGCAGACATAGCCCGTCGGATGCGACACGGTGGTCCACACCAGGCGCTGGGCCATGGCGCGCACCTCGGGGCCGTACAGCGTCATGAGGTCGTGGGTGGTGGGCGCCAGCCCCGAAATCGTTTCAAGCCCGGTGCCGAACAGACGCACCACCATTCGATCGGGGCCGTACACGTCGACGATGGTGACGTTGGGTTGCAGGTTGGGCGGGGCGGCGTCGAGATAATCGCTCAAACGCGGCACCAGGCCCGGCCCCGATCCGCCATCAAGGGGCAGGTCTTCCCAGCTTTCAAAGAAGGCCATGATGTCGGGCGCGGTATCGGACGGAAAAACGCTTCGGCTGCTCATCGCGCGCTTATTTCTCCGGCGTCTTGAAGCGGCGGCGCGCACTGTCGTTCATGATACCCAGCATCACCTTGCGGAAGCCGTCGACGGCCACGGCGCCGGCGTCTTTGTAGGCGGCGGCGATGCGCGCGCGCTGTTCGGTGGTCAGCAGCTTTTCCAACTCGTGTCCCTTGTCGGTCAAGTATAGCAGCCTTTGCCGCCCGTCTTGCGTGCCCTTTTTCTGAAGGATGTAATTCTCGCGCACCAGTTGGCTCAACACCCGCGAGAGGCTTTGTTTGGTGATCCCCAGGATGTCCAGCAATGAACTGACCGTGATGCCGGGATGGCGGCCGACGAAGTAGATGACTCGGTGATGAGCCCGCCCGAAGCCCTGCTTGGCCAAAATCACGTCGGCGCGCGCCGTGAAGTCGCGGTAGCCGAAGAACAACAGCTCGATGGCGGCGCGCAAATCCTCGTCGCGCAGGAACAGTGGATTCGCGCCGGCCTTGGGATCGGCCATGCGTCAGGCTCCTTTTACCATATACGTCAGCACTGTTGACATATCGTTGCCCCGGGTCTATGGTTCCGATATTACGATTCTAGTGCCTGACGGGTAATAAAATTACGCACGTTGAATGCGGCGTCCTGGCGGGTATGTTGGAAAAAACGGAGTTCGCCATGACCACACCAACCTTTGACGATCGCGACGGATACATCTGGTTCAACGGCTCCCTCATGCCATGGCGCGGGGCGAAGGTCCATGTTCTGACCCACGCCCTGCATTACGGCAGTTGCGTATTTGAGGGGGAACGTTCGTACCGCGGAAATGTGTTCAAGCTCGAGGAACACACCGACCGCCTGTTCTACTCGGCCGGCGTTCTGGACATGAAAATGCCCTTCACGCCGCAACAGATCAACGACGCCACCAACGAGATCATCCGCGCCAACAACCTGACGGATTGCTACGTGCGTCCGCTGGCCTGGCGCGGCAGCGAGATGATGGGCGTGGCCGCGCAAAGCACCAAGACCAACGTCGCCATCGCCGTGTGGCCGTGGCCGTCGTACTTCTCGCCCGAGGAGCGCTTGAAAGGCATTCGCCTCGACATGGCGACCTGGCGCCGTCCGCACCCGGACACCGCGCCTGTGAAGGCCAAGGCGGCAGGGCTGTACATGATCTGCACGCTCAACAAGCATGCCGCCGAACGCAAAGGGTATGACGACGCGCTCATGCTCGACTGGCGCGGCCAGGTGTCGGAAGCCACCGGCGCCAACGTGTTCTTCGTCGTCAACGGCGAAATCCACACGCCCACCCCCGACTGCTTCCTCGACGGCATCACGCGCCGCACGGTCATCGCGCTGGCCAAGGCGCGCGGCTACAAGGTGATCGAGCGGGTGATCATGCCCGAAGACATGAGTAAAGCGACGGAATGCTTCCTGACGGGCACGGCGGCCGAAGTGACGCCGGTGCGCGAGATCGGACCATACAAGTTCACGCCCGGCGAGGTGTGCCGCAACCTGATGGCCGACTACGACCTGGCGACGGGAAAAACCGCAGCCGCTAAAGCGGCTTAGGATTCTTTGTTGGGCGCATTTTCCACGCCAAGTGGAAGCCCACTTCTCGGGACAATGCGCCGTTAAGTTTCTTTCCACCGCGCGGCACGGGCATCATCTGATGCTTGTGCTTCGACCCAAACCGAACCCGAAGGCCCCGTTTCTTTCTTCCAGAACGGGGCCTTTGTTTTCAGCCAGTCCATGAGGAACTCGCAGGCCGCAAACGCATCGCCCCGGTGCGCCGAAGCCGTGGCCACGAACACGATGGGCTCGCCGGGTTTCAGCACGCCGAAACGATGAACGATGGCGATGTCGTCCAGCGGCCAGCGGGCCTGCGCTTCAGCGGCCAAGTCGGCCAGTTGCTTGTCGGCCATGCCGGGGTAGGCGTCGAGTTCCATGCTGGCGATAGGCTCGCCCGAGGTCTTATCGGCCCCACGGAAGTCGCGCATCTGGCCGATGAAGGTGCAGACCGCGCCCGAAGTGGTGTTGCGCGCGGCGAAGGCCGCTGTTTCCGCGCCGATATCGAACGCGCCCTGTTGCACGCGGATGTCCATCAGCCACCCGTGACAGGCGGGAAGAACGCGACTTCCTTCGCGCCGGAAACTTTCGCGCCGTGTGCGCTGTGCACCTGGTCCACGGCGGCGCGGATGGAGGCGCGATTGGAAAAGGCCGCGGCGTGCTTCGGGCTTCGGGCGGCCAGCCAGTCCATCAGTTGCGTCACCGTCTGCACCTCGGCGGGCGGGTTCAGTGTTTCCTCGGCTACACCCACCTTTTCGCGCACCCAGGCGAAATAAAGAATGTTCACGGCTTGTCTTGCGTGTCCGGTGGTGGTGCAGCGTTGTCGTCATCCATATACGCCAGCCCGGCGCGCAGGTAATCGTAGCCGGTGATGAGCGTAATGGCGGCGGCGATCCAGATGCCGATTTCGCCGATCAGCTCGGCCGGAATCCACCAGGGGGCGGCGCTGCCGACGATCAGGAAGCCCAGGGCCACCATCTGCACCGTCGTCTTGGCCTTGGCCAGCTTGGTGACGGGCAGGCCCACGTGCAGTTCGGCCAGGAATTCCCGTAAGCCCGACACCATGATCTCGCGCAGGAGGATCACCAGGGCCGGCAGGTACGACCAGGGCCCCACACGGTCGAAGGCCACGATCATCAGCAATACCGAGACGACCAGCAGCTTGTCGGCAATGGGGTCGAGGAAGCGGCCGAAGCGCGACACCAATTTTTCACGTCTAGCCAGATAGCCATCGAAAAAGTCGGTAATGCCCGCCGCCGTGAACAGCGCGCAGGCCGTCCAGCGCGTCGCGGCGCTGTCGAAGAAAAACAGCGCCACCACCACCGGAATGACGATGATGCGCGAGATGGTCAGAATGTTCGGCAGGTTCCACACG
This sequence comes from Rhodospirillaceae bacterium, assembly GCA_016793085.1. GTDB lineage: Bacteria > Pseudomonadota > Alphaproteobacteria > Rhodospirillales > Rhodospirillaceae. Next base: position 1,842 of record JAEUKM010000126.1, on the reverse strand, counting down.
TTCTACAAGTCCACCTGATTCTAAAGATCCACCTGATATATATCCTTGGCGTTTATAAGCGCCGCTCCAATTTACCCTTCCGGGTGAAAATGATCATAGATTTTTTTCGCCATGGCGGCGCTGATCCCTTCAACACTCTGTAGGTCCTTGATGCCGGCGTCGGCCACGTCGCGGGCCGAGCCGAAATGGCGGATCAGGGCCTTTTTACGCGCCGCTCCGATCCCCGCCACCTCGTCCAGCGTCGACTGGCCGATGGCCTTGCTGCGCTTGGCGCGGTGGGTGGTGATGGCGAAGCGGTGGGCCTCGTCACGCAGGCGTTGCAGGAAATACAGAACCGGGTGGTTGGGCGGCAGCATGAACGGCGGTTGGCCCGGCATGTGGAAATGCTCGCGGCCGGCGTTGCGGTCCGGGCCTTTGGAGATGGCGGCGATGTTCACATCGTCGATACCCAAATCCGCCAGCACTTGTAACCCTGCGTTCAACTGGCCTTCGCCGCCGTCAAGCAAGACTAAGTCAGGCCACTGGCCTTGGGTGCGGTCGGGGTCTTCGCTCTGGGCGCGGGCGAATCTGCGGGTCAGCACCTCGCGCATGGCGCCGTAGTCGTCGCCCGCCGCCAGATCGGGCGTCTTGATGTTGAATTTGCGGTAGGCGTTCTTCATCAGGCCGCCGGGCCCCGCAACGATCATGCCGCCCACCATGTTGGTGCCCGAGATGTGCGAGTTGTCGTAGACCTCGATGCGCTCCGGCGCTGCTGGCAGTTTGAACACCTCGGCCGTGCCCTCCAGCAGTGCCCGTTGGGCGCTGTTCTCGGCCTGGCGGCGCAGCAGCGCCTCGCGGGCGTTGGTGATGGCGTGCGCCACAATCTTCTTGCGGTCGCCGCGCTGGGGCGTGGCCAGATCGACCTTGCGGTTGGCGCGCAAGGCCAAGGCTTCACTGACGAGGTTCAGATTGGGAATGATTTCGCTGACCAGCACTTCCTTGGGCGGCGGGAAGTTGGCGTAAAACTGCCCGATGAAGGCTTCCATGATCTCGCCGTCGGTGTCTTCGGCGGCATGGGCGGGGAAATAGGCGCGGTTGCCGAAGTTCTGCCCGCCCCGGAAGAAGAACACCTGGATGCAGCTTTGGCCTCCGGCGCGGTGCATGCCGATCACGTCGGCTTCGGCCAGCCCGGACACATTGATATCTTGATGCGACTGCACCACCGTCAGCGCCCGGATGCGGTCGCGGAAGCGCGCCGCCCCTTCGTAGTCCAGCTTCGCCGCCGCCGCGTCCATGCTTTTGCCCAATTCGTCCTGGATGGCGCGGCTGTCGCCGTGCAGGAACTCGCGCGCCTGGCGCACCAGGTCGGCATAGGCGTTTGTATCGATCTTACCCACGCAAGGCGCTGTGCAGCGCTTGATCTGGTAGAGCAGGCAGGGCCGGGTGCGGTTGGCGTACACCGCGTCGGTGCAACTGCGTAAGAGAAAGACTTTCTGCAGCGTCGTCAGTGTGCGGTTGACGGCCTGGGTACTGGCGAACGGCCCGAAGTATTCGTTGCCTTTGGCGCGGGCACCTCTGTGCTTCAGGATGCGCGGAAAATCGTGCCCGCCCGGGATCACGATGTAGGGGAACGATTTGTCGTCGCGCAGCAGAATGTTGTAGCGGGGCTTCAACTGCTTGATCAGGTTGCTTTCCAGCAGCAGCGCCTCGGCCTCGGTGTGCGTCGTCACGATTTCCAGGTGGTGGGTTTCGTAAACCATGCGCTGCAGCCGGATCGGCATGCGGTCGACGCGCGTATACGACACCACGCGCTTCTTCAGATTCTTGGCCTTGCCCACGTACAGCGCATCGCCCTTGGCGTTG
>JAEUKM010000124.1 GCA_016793085.1 Rhodospirillaceae bacterium | reverse complement strand
TAACGCCAATAACATCGCCACGACGACGAAACCTGAAAATATCGTCATCGCGGTCGACAGAGACGGCGGCATCTACTGGAACGACGCTCTTCTCCCGGATTATGCAGCCCTGCTTGATCGCCTGAAGGGCGTGTCGACGATGGACCCGCAGCCCGAAGTCCACATCCGCGGTGACTCCGAAGCGCGTTTTGAGTCCATCGGCAAAATCATCGTCAATTGTCAGCGTGCCGGCATCCTGAAAGTTGGGTTCATCACCGAACCCAACCAGGGCGTCGCGCGCTGATCGCCCCTCTAGGGAGTATTTGCAATGAGTATGAGTGTTGGTGACTCTGGCGGCGGCGGTCATGAGACCGAAATGGTGGAACTGAACACCACTCCGCTGATCGACGTGATGCTGGTGCTGCTGGTGATGCTGATCATCACCATCCCGATCCAGACCCACGCCGTGAAACTGGACATGCCGCGTCCGAATGCCAATCCGCCGCCGCAGGAAGTCGAGCCTGTGATCATCCAGTTGGGCGTGGACTTCGACGGCACCATCACCTGGGATGGTAATATCGTCAGCGATATGGCCGTGCTGGAAGGATACATGATGCAGGCTGCCGACCAGGAGCCGCAGCCCGAAATGCACTTAAAGCCCAACCGCTTGGCCAAATACGAGCAGGTCGCCAAGGTGCTGGCCGCGGCCCAGCGTAACGGGGTTGTGAAGATCGGTTTCGTCGGCAACGAGCAGTACATACAATAATTTAGCCGCAATTTCGCCGGATGCTCTGTGCCATCGGCGTCTACAGGAGGACGTATGAATAACGATAACCGCTTTGGCCGCGTCTCGATGCGCGTTCTGACGCTGGCCTGCGCACTGGCGTTCGGCGCTGCTGTTCTGCCGCAATCAATCACGGTTGCTGTCGCTCAAGAGAAAGAAAAGGCCGCGAAGGGCCCCTCGGTCGGCAACAAGGTCGGCAAGCCCTTGAAGGCCGCTCAGGAAGCGATGGCCGCGAAGAACTGGAAAGAAGCCAAGCTCAAGATCGACGAAGCCAACGCCGTCGACGGCAAGACGCCGTACGAAACGTTCGCCGTCACCGACATGCTGGCCTTCGTGCAGGTGAATTTGGCCGACTACGCGGGCGCTGCGAAAAGCTATGAGTCGACCATCAACAGCGAATTCGTCACCGCCGACCAGAAGCCGGGCCGCGCCAAGTCGATTGCCCAGTTGTTCTACCAGACCAAGAACTACGCCAAGGTCACGACCTACGGGCCGATGTACCTGAAGGATAACCCCAGCGATTCCGACATGCAGATGATGGTGGGCCAGGCTTACTACCTGCAGAACGATTTCCCCAACTCGGCGAAGTACCTGAAAGCCGCTATCGACACGGCCGAAAAGGCGGGAAAGACCCCGAAGGAAGACTGGCTGCAACTGCTGATGAGCTCGGAGTACGAGCAGAACAACGTGCCCGGCCTGACTAACGCTCTGCAGAAGATCGTCGCGATATATCCCAAGCCGCAGTATTGGGAACAGCTGATCCAGATGAACGAAAAAGAGATCAACGACAGCGGCAAGTTCGATCTGGAAATCTACCGCATCCGCATGGCCGTCGGCGCCAAGATGGAGCCGGACGAGTACCGCGAAATCGCCGAACTGGCGATCCAGGCAGGTCTGCCCGGCGAAGCACAGAAGGCCATGGAATTGGCCGCCGCCTCGGGTGCGAAGACCGAGCGCGACACGCGCCTGACCACCATGGCCAAGACCCAGGCCGACAGCGACAAGAAGACGCTGGCCCAGTCCGAAGCCTCGGCCGCCAATGCCGCCACCGGCGAGCCTCTGGTGAAGACCGGCGAAGCGTACCTGACGTACGGCAATCCGACCAAAGCCATCGAGCTGATCCAGGCCGGCCTGAAGAAGGGCCCCAAGGACGCCGACCGCGCGAAGCTGCGCCTGGGTGTCGCCCAACTGGAAGCCAAGCAGAGCAGCGAAGCCCGCCGGACCTTCAACTCCATCCCGGCGGCGAGCCCCTACGGCAAGCTGGCCAAGATGTGGGCGCTGGTGGCCGCGAGCCGTTAAACCGGCCCTAAAGCCCTTAAAAACCCTTATGAAAGGCCCTGCCCTCGCGGCGGGGCCTTTTGCTTTTTGGCCTGGTCTTAAGGGCCGTTCTTGAGAGAATTTTAAGGATATCGGCCCACATTTCCCCCTTCGGAACCCTTGGGGGATACGACGGCCATGGGCCTGCAATTTGAACGGGTTGTCTTCTCGCCCACCAGCTCACTGACGCTGATCGTGGACGATCTTTTGCGCCAGAGCCGTTATGGCTCGGGCCCCCTGGCCGACACCCAGCCCGATATCGAGGATTGGATCAACGCCCTACAGCGCCAGTCCACGCCCCTCATCCACACCACCGCCGGGCGGGCCAATCTGGAAGCGTGGCTGGCCGAAGTCGAGCAGCTCGGTGCGCCATAAACGCCACAGGCTTTGATTGAATCGCCGGTCTGGGGCTCTTATAAGCCTGCGCAGACAACAGAGCCTCACCGCCGATGCTGACCCAACGTTCCAAATACGCCCTTCGGGCCTTGCAGGCCCTGGCCGCGCAAGAGCCCGAACAACGCCTGTTGTCCTCGGTCATCGCCAAGGAACAGCGCATCCCGCAAAAATTCCTGGAGCAGATCCTGCTTGATCTGTGCCGCTGCGGCATGGTGGCCAGCCACCGCGGCCGCAACGGCGGCTACCGCCTGGCCCGCAAAGCCTCAGCCATCACCATCGGCGAGGTCATCCGCACCACCGACGGCCCGCTCGCCCCCATCGCCTGCGCCAGCCTGACCGGATACGAAAAGTGCAAGGATTGCATCGACGAAAAGCGCTGCAGCATCCGTAAACTCATGCGCCGGGTGCGGGATTCGATGTCCGAAATCCTCGACCACACCACCCTAGCCGACACCCTGGCCAAGTAGCCGTCCGGCCAAATTGGCCTGATTATTAACTGCCCCGTAGCAGAAAATTCCTTGATTCCAATTCCCGACCTATTTTGTCGGTTAATCGCGATTGGCGGACCCTATACCTATCTAGTTCATTCCCGGGCGCGCGGGGATTTGCCCCTGTGCAGTCACAACCCGAGGAGAGGACGATGCGTTTCCGCCCGACGTTCAAGACGATCCGTTCACACATTCTGACGCTGGCCGTGGCGGGCTTAAGCCTGGGGATGGCGGCAACCGCGCACGCCAAAGATCAGACGCTGCTCAATGTTTCTTACGATCCGACCCGCGAGTTGTACCAGGATATCAACACGGCCTTCGCGGCGCAGTGGCAGCAGCAAAGCGGCCAGCCCATCGTCATCCAGCAGTCGCACGGCGGCTCGGGCCGCCAATCGCGCTCGGTCATCGACGGCCTGAAGGCCGATGTGGTGACGCTTGCGTTGGCGTATGACATCGACGCCATCGCCGACAAAGCCAAATTGCT
>JAEUKM010000120.1 GCA_016793085.1 Rhodospirillaceae bacterium | reverse complement strand
CGGGGTCTTTCTTGGTGATGATGGCAACGGCGGCGTCTTTTTCGATCGGACGCACCAGATCGAGCACCTGGCCGTCAATCTTCACCGCCAGGGCGGCCTTGGCCAGACCGGGGCCGATATCGACCGCCAGTTGTTCGCCGGTGATGGCGCCCTCAAAGCGGCGCACGCTTCCGTCGGGCAGGGTAATCGCAACCATTTCAAGCCGTTAGCATAGGGGTTTAGGCGCCTGATCCGGCGCCCCGGTGTGGGGGCAATCTAAGGATTGAGGGGTTGAAGTCAACGGAGGGCTTGGCGGCCTTAAGCGTTCGAGTTGGCATCCAGATCGGCCAGAAGGGTCAGGATTTCGCCGGTGCCGATCTGGCTTAAGCGCCCCCGGTTCAGCACCTGGACGCGGGGGCCCCGGGGCCCGTCGATGGCGGGGTCGGCCCCCGCTCCGCACAGCACAACACACCTAGCGTTAGCGATGGCGGCGATGTGCATGGCGGCCGAGGCGGGCCCGATGGCCGCCGCCGCCGCCCAGGCCAGGAACACGGTGTCGATCAAAGGCGCCTTGCCGGTGAGATCGATGGCGTCGGGGCAGCGGCGCTGAATCTCATCGGCCAGGGCCGGATGCTCGGCGAAGCCCACCAGAAGCGGCGTCAGCTTGCGGCTCACCAGCCATTCCGCCAGCCCGGCGAAGCGTTCCGTCGGCCAGGCGTCGTCGGTCTCGCGGTCCAGCATCAGCATGGCGAAGGGCTGGTTCATGCGGAACGGGGCCGAGAACTCGCGCACCTGGCGTGCCGCCCACGATACATCCGCCTTCAGCACTTCGTAGACGCCCGCCACCTTCAGTTGGTCCTGCAGCCGGTCGGTGAAGTGCATACCGGTCTTGCGCGGGTTGTTGTGGTAGAGCGCCGTGCCCGCCATGTCGCCCGACCAGGGGATGCTTGCCAGCGCCTCGGGCGCGGGCTTCAGGCCGTACATCAGGTGGAAGTACACGCGGCTGATGAACGATTGCTCGAAATCATAGACGCGCACGAAGGACACCGAGCGCAACTCAGCGCGCAAATCCAAAAGTCCGCGTATATCCCAGGTCGAGGTGCGCGGATCCAGCCAGACATCGTCCAGATACGGCAGAGCCTTGGCGATGAACATGGTCGCCGCCGCGCTAAGGCCGATGATGCGCGCGTTCTTATGATGGGTGCGCAAGCCCGCCAGCGCGCCAATGGCCAGGATGAGGCGCGAGGGCCGCTGCGGGCAGATGACCAGGATGATTTCGTTCACCGCGGGCTCTTCCGCGCCAGAACCTCGTCGTACACGGCCAAAGTTTTGGCGCACATGTCGGTCTTGTTGAAGTATTTCCGCACCCGTTCGATGGCGCGCGCGGCCAGACGCTCGCGCTCGGACTGGCTTAAATTCAACGCGCGTTCCATGGCATCGGCCAGCGACACCGGATCGCGCGGCGTGAACAGCCAGCCCGTGACACCGGGCTCGATGATCTCGGGTGCAGCGCCGTGCGCGGGCGCCACGACCGGGCGGCCCATGGCTTGCGCTTCCGCCACCACGCGCCCGAAGGCCTCGGGATCGGTCGAGGCCGACACCGCCACATCGGTGATCATGTAGGCCGCCGGAATATCGTTGCAGTCCTGCACGATCTGCACCCAGCCGCCCACACCCTTTTCCTCGGCGTAGGACAAGAGCGCATCCACCAGGTGCGGCGTTTCGGTGGGGCCCACCATCATGCAGCGCAGGTCCGTGGCGTTGGGCGCGCGCTGCTTCATCACGGCCAGCGCGTCGATCAGCAGGCGGTGGCCTTTCCAGCCGGTAATGCGCCCCGGCAGCATGATGACGCGCGTGGACTCCGAAAGGCGCCATTTTTGGGCCAGTTGGATGAGGCGCACCGAAGTCACCGCCGCCGGGTCGAAGCTCTGCACATCCACGCCGCGATGAATCAGCCGAATCTTATCGGCCGGAACGCCGTAGTTGCCGATGATGTGGGTGCGGATGAACTCGGAAATGGCGATGACGATGTCACCCTCGGCCATGACCCGGTTGTAGGCTTTCTTTAGGCCGAAGGGCCCCAGGCCATAGGTGCCGTGGAAGGTGGTGACGAAGGGAATACTCAGTTTCTCGGCGGCCCTCATCGCACTCCAAGCTGGCGCGCGGCTGCGGGCGTGCACCACGCTCACATTCCGGTGCGCCATCAACTCCACCAGCGCATCCACGTTGCGGCGGATGTTGAGGGGGCTTTTGGACTTGAGTGGCAGGCCGATATGCACCGCGCCCACGCGCTCCAATTCGCGCACCATGGGCCCGCCGGTCGATGCGACAAGCGCCGTCCAGCCCGCGTTCACCAGGGCCTGGGCCACGTCAATGGTGCCGCGCTCCACCCCCCCGGCGATCAGGGACGGCAGAACCTGCAGGCAGACACGCTTGGATTGGCCGCTCTCGCCCATGTTTCGCCGTATTGAACCTGTTATAAGCCCGCACCGGTTGACCCGGTTTGATCTAAGATGCGGTCTTTGTATCACGACTGACGTTGTTGTCAGGACATTCCATACGGTTTCAGGCCATGACGGTTCCAGGCTTGGTTCAGGCCCTGCTTGCCCGCCCCGACGGGCACACTATCGCGTACGACGCTGTTCCAGGCGCTGCGCCCACCATCGTTTTTCTGCACGGCCTGAAGTCCGACCGCGGCGGCACCAAGGCTGACGCACTGGTCGCGCACTGCGCGGCGAAAGGATACGGCTTCGTGCGCTTCGACATGTTCGGCCACGGGCAATCCTCGGGCGCTTTCGAGGACGGTACCATCACGCGCTGGGTGGACGACGCCCTGGCGGTGATCGATCGTCTCACCCAAGGTCCGCTGGTGCTGATCGGCTCCAGCATGGGCGGCTGGGTGGGCCTGAAGGCCGCAATGGCTAGATCAGAGCGCTTGGCCGGGTTCATCGGCATCGCCGCCGCGCCCGATTTCACCGAAGACCTGATGTGGGCGGAACTGAGCGACGCGCAAAAAGACGCGTTGATGCGCGAGGGGTTCATCGAGCTGCCGTCCGAATACGACCCCGAGCCCTACCGCATCAACCGTGCGCTGATCGAGGACGGACGGAAGAACCTGGTGTTGCGCGATGCCATCCCCATTCATTGCCCGGTGCGGCTCTTGCATGGCCAGCAGGACACCTCCGTACCCTGGCAGATCGCGCTGTCGCTGGCCGAGACACTTGAAGCACCCGACGTGCAGACGATCCTGGTGAAAGACGGCGATCACCGCCTCTCGCGCCCGCAGGACTTGAAACGGCTGACAGATGTGGTGGACGACCTGATCGCACAGGTGCGGGGATGATGCGCGCGGCTCTGATGCTTCTGGCGTTTGTTGTCCCCGCTTTGGCTCATGCGCAGAGCAACAAGGGTACACCCGCGCCCGACACGCTGGACCCCGCCAAGACCTACGCCCTCTGCCTGGATACGGCGCGCCTCTACCCCGAGCAGGGTGTGGAGTTCGCGGGCAAGTGGGTGGGCCTGGGCGGCGGCGAGCCCGCCAAGCACTGCCAGGCCGTGGCCATGATGGGCCTGCGCGAATACGGCGAGGCGGCCACGCGCCTTGAGGAACTGGCCGAAAACTCCAAGCGCGGCGTTGAGGTGCGCGTGGGCATGCTGGCGCAAGCCGCACAGTCTTGGCTGCTGCAGGGCGATACCGAACGCGCCTACGCCGCCCAAACGGCGGCGCTGAAACTGAAACCCAATGACGTGAAACTCTTGATCGACCGGGCCATGACGCTGGCCGAAGCCAAGAACTACTGGGAGGCCATCGACGATCTTAATGCGGCGGTAGCGGCCGATGCCAAGAACGCCGAGGCCTATGCCTTCCGCGCCAGCGCCTACCGCATGGTCTCGGCGGACGATCTGGCCATGGACGACGCCGAACGCGCCCTGGCGCTCGATCCCAACAACATCGGCGCGCTGTTGGAGCGGGGTATTTTGCGGCGCATGGCGCGGAATGACGCAGGGGCCCGCCAGGATTGGCTGCGCATTTTGCAGATCGCGCCCGACAGCGAAACGGCCAAGGTGGCCCGCGCCAACATCGAACGGCTGGACGTGAACCCGGAGAAATAAGAGCAGCGGATTTTAGAAATCCAAATCCGTGTACACTGCTGCCGCCGGAATGCCCGGAATGGCGTCTTTCAGCAGGCAGCGGAAGCTGGGCCGCGACTTGATGCGCACGTACCACTCCTTCGTCAGCGGGTGGTCGTCCCAGGGCACGTCGCCGGAATAATCGATCAGCGACAGATGCGCCGCCGCCGCGATATCGGCCACGCTGATATGATCGCCCGCAAGCCAGCTCCTGCGGTCGGTCAGCCAGGCGATGTATTGCAGGTGGGTGTGGATGTTCTCGCGGCCCGCCTTCAGCGCGCGTGAATCGGGCGCGGCGTTGTTCAGGAACCGCCGGTTCAATTTTTCGCCCGCGATATTCAGCGTCACTTCCTCGTAGAACTTGCGGTCGAACCAGGCGGCCAGGCGGCGGGCCTCGGCGCGGTCCTTTGTGGTGCGGCCCAGAAGCTTGGGCTCAGGCTGCACGTCTTCCAGGTATTCGGCAATGGTGGCGCTGTCGGCGACAATGGTGCCGTCATCCTCCACCAGCACCGGAATTTCGCCCGCCGGGTTGATGGACAAAAACCCCGCGTCGTACTGCCAGGTGGCCTGCTCGGTTTCCATGAAGGGAATGCGCTTTTCGTGCAGCAGCACGCGGACCTTGCGCGAGAAAGGGCAGAGGGTGTGGTGATAAAGCGTGGGCAACGCTGGGGATTCCGCAATCAACCGTCATCAGACAGGACGTGCGGAGTGTTTAATCTGTCGGGCGGGAAAGTTCCAGGACTGAAAACCGCGCGGCCAGGGAAATTTCAATGCAACGCTTTTGCGGCGGCCTTATTTGCCGACCATCTTGGAGTACATGGACTTCACAAGCTCGGTCAGGGTCACGCCGATTTTATCCCCCGAGGTGACGACCACCTCGCCTTTGGCGATCAGAACGTCGTTGGCGTAAATCTCGACCGGGTCCGAGGTGTGCTGTTCCAGTTCCACCACGGCGCCGCGGCCCAGTTTCAGAAGCTGGTGCACGCGCAAGTTCGACTGGCCCAGGACAACACAAATTTCCACGTCGACGTTATTGATCGCGTCGCGCGTTTCACTTTCATCGTCGTCGTTTTTCTTTGCCATGGGGCCCCGAAGCGGCGGCTGCCGCGCAGACTCACTTTAATCCGTCTTTAACCTAGCCCGGAAGAGTTAAGAAGAGCTTTATGGGCCTTTCAGGCTAGCGCGCCTTCAGTTCGAAGGCCGCCGCCATCAGGGCGCGGGTGTAGTCTTCGCGCGGCGCGGTCAGGACTTGCGCGGCCGGCCCGGCCTCGACAATGCGGCCCCGGCGCATGACGGCGATCTCGTCGGCCACGGCGCGGATGACGCGCAGGTCGTGGCTGATGAACAGATACGCCATGCCGGTCTGGGCCTGCAAATCGCGCAACAGGTCGATGAGTTGCGCCTGCACCGAAACATCCAAAGCGCTGGTGGGTTCGTCCAGCACCAGCACGTGCGGGCGCAGCACCAGGGCGCGGGCGACGGCGATTCTTTGTCTTTGGCCGCCTGAAAATTCGTGGGGGTAGCGGTCGAGGATGTCCGTATCCAGCCGCACGTCTCGCAAGGCGGCGGCAATGCGCGCCTCGCGTTCGCCAGGAGCAATGCGTTCGTGCACGTCCAGGCCCTCGCCGACGATGTCGCGCACCGTCAGGCGCGGGCTTAGGGAGCCGAAGGGGTCCTGGAACACGATCTGAAGGTGGCGGCGCAAGGGCCGCATCTCGCGCGGCTTCAAGGTCTTAAGGTTTCGGCCCCGGAAGGTCACGGTCCCCGTGCCGGGCACCAGGTTCAAAAGACTATAGCCCAGCGTGCTTTTGCCCGAGCCGCTCTCGCCCACAAGGCCCAGCGTGCGCCCGGCGCGTAAGGCGAGGCTCACCCCGTCCACGGCCTTGAGGTGATCCACCGTGCGGCGGAGCAGCCCGCGTTTTATGGGGAACCAGCATTTCACGTCATCGGCGCTGAGCACCGGCGCGGGATCGGCCGCGTTATCACGGGTAAGCGCCTTGGGTTCGGCCTGCACCAGTGTTTTGGTGTAGGCCTCGCGCGGGGCATTCAATACAGCGGCGGTAGGGCCCTGTTCGACGATCACGCCGTCCTTCATCACCAAAACTCTGTCGGCAATCGCCCGCGCCACGGCCAGATCGTGGGTGATGAACAGCAGCGCCATGCCGGTCTCGTGGCGTAAGGTTCGCATCAGTTCCAGAACCTGCGCCTGAATGGTCACGTCCAGCGCCGTGGTGGGTTCATCCGCGATCAGCAAATCGGGTTTGTTGGCCAAGGCCATGGCCAGCATGACGCGCTGCCGCTCTCCGCCCGACAGCTCATGGGGCAAGGCGTTCAGGCGGTGTTCGGCGTCGGGGAACCCAACGCTATGCAGCAGTTCGATCACGCGGGCGCGCTGATCGCCGTGTGCGCCGTGCGCGTCCAGCGCTTCGCCCACTTGGCGCACGATGACGTGCAAGGGGTTCAGGGACGACATGGGCTCCTGGAACACCATGCCGATGCGGTTGCCGCGGATGCGCTGTAACTGCGCCTCGTCGGCCCCCAGCATGTCCTGTCCATCGAAGCTGATACGCCCCGAGGGATGATGCGCCTTGGGCGCGGGCAGCAGCCGCAGGACCGACAGGGCCGTGACCGACTTGCCCGAGCCGCTCTCGCCGACGATGGCGACACTTTCGCCGCGCGCCACGGTAAAGCTGATGCCGCGCACCGCTTCAATGGCGGTATCGCCGCGCCCGAAGGTGACGCGCAAATCTTCGACAGTAAGTAAGGGCGCGCTCATGCGGCGCCTTTGCGCGGATCCAGCGCGTCGCGCACCGCCTCGCCGACGAAAACTAAAAGGGTCAACAGCACGGCAATGGCGAAAAAGCCCGTGAAGGCCAGCCACGGCGCCTGCAAATTTTCCTTACCCTGGCGCAGAAGCTCACCCAGCGAGGGCGCGCCCGGCGGCAGGCCGAGGCCCAGAAAATCCAACGACGTCAGCGCCACGATGGCGCCCGACAGAATGAACGGCAGATACGTCAGCGCCGCCACCAGGGCGTTGGGCAGCACATGGCGGGCCATGATGCCGAAGTCCGACACGCCCAGGGCCCGGGCAGCGCGGACGTAATCGAAGTTTCGTGTGCGCAGCACCTCGGCGCGCACCACAGCCACCAGGGCCGTCCAGCTAAACAGCAGCAGCACGCCCAAAAGCGTCCAGAAGCCCGGCGCCAGCACCGCCGAGACGATGATGAGAATGAACAACTGGGGCATCCCGCTCCAGATTTCGATGACGCGCTGGAACAACAGGTCAATCCACCCGCCGAAGTAGCCCTGCACCGCGCCCGCGACAATGCCGACAACTGAAGACACGACGGCCAGGATCAGGCCGAACAGCAATGATAATCTAAGACCGTAAATTAGGCGGGCCAGGACATCGCGGGCCTGATCGTCGGTGCCGAGCCAGTTGTCGGCCGAAGGCGGGGCCGGGGCGGGCACGGTGAGCGCGTAGTTCACCGTGCCGTAACTGAAGCGCACCGGCGGCCAGAGCGCCCATCCCTGTTGTGCGATCAATTCCGCTACGACCGGATCGCGGTAATTGGCCGGGGTATCGAACGCGCCGCCGAAGGCCGTTTCCGGGTAATCCTTCAGCACCGGCGCGAACGCCTCGCCGCGGTACACAGCGAGAATGGGCTTATCGTTGGCGAGAAACTCCGCGAACAGCGAAATGAAAAACAACACGCCCAGAATCCACAACGACACATAGCCGCGCCGGTTGGCCTTGAAGTTGCACCAGCGGCGCTGGTTGAGAGGCGACAGGCTAGCCACGGGCGCGGCTTTCAAAGTCGATGCGCGGATCAACCGCGTGATAGGCGATGTCGGTGATGACGTTGAGCAGAAGGCCGATCAGGCTGAAGACGTAGAGTGAGCCGAACACCACCGGGTAGTCGCGGTTCACGATGGCTTCGAAACTGAGGAGGCCCAGGCCGTCCAGCGAGAACATCACTTCGATCAGCAGCGCGCCCGTGAACAGCGTTGCGATCAGCGCCGCGGGAAAGCCCGCGATCACCAGCAGCATGGCGTTGCGGAAGACATGCCCATAAAGCACCTGGGTTTCGCTCAAACCCTTGGCGCGGGCCGTCAGCACGTATTGCTTGTTGATCTCCTCCAGGAAGGTGTTCTTGGCCAGCATGGTCAGTTGCGCCAGCCCGCCGATGGTTAGCGCCGTCACCGGCAGCACCATGTGCCACAGGTAGTCGGCGATTTTTCCTGCCCATGACAGATCGGCCCAGTTCTCCGACACCAGCCCGCGCAAGGGAAACCAGTCGAGGTACCGCCCGCCCGCGAACACCACGATCAGCACCAGGGCGAACAGGAAGCCGGGCACGGCATAGCCGATGAAGATGGCGGTGGAGGTGGCGGCATCGAAGGTGGTGCCGTCGCGCACGGCCTTGCGGATGCCTAAGGGGATCGACACGCCGTAGATGATCAGCATCGACCACAGGCCAAGCGACAGCGACACCGGCAGCTTGTCGGCGATGAGGCTTAAGACCGATTGAGATTTGTAAAAACTTTCGCCCAGGTCGAAGCGGGCGAAATCGATCAGCATTTGCAGGTAGCGTTCGTGCGCGGGCCGGTCAAAGCCGAACTGCTTTTCAAGCTGCGCGATCAGCGCCGGGTCCAGCCCTTGCGCGCCGCGATAGGATGAGCTGCCCTGGTTCAGCCCCGTGCCGCCGCGCGGGCCGCTCACCTCGCTGCGTTCGCCCGTCATACTGCCCGCGCCGGCATCGAGCCCCTGCAACTGGACCAGCATGCGCTCCACCGGCCCGCCTGGGGCGATCTGCACGATCAGGAAGTTGACCGTGATGATGCCGAACAGCGTCAGCGGAATCAGGGCCAGGCGGCGGGCGATATAGGCGAGCATCAGAGCCGCAATAATTGGGTCATGGCTTGCGCACGGCTTTACGGTCCGATTCCACGCGCGCGGCCTTTTCAGCGTCCAGCCACCAGGTTGCCAGGTGCGGGCCTTGCAGGGCATTGCGCGCCGGGTGGCCGAACTTGTTCCAATAGGCCCACCAGATCGCGCCGTGGCTGAGCATGGGCACGGCGTACCAGTTCCACAACAGCACGCGGTCGAGCGCGCGGGTGTGCGCCACCAGGGATTCGCGGGTCTTGGCCTGCACCAGATCTTCGATAATGGCGTCCACGGCCGGGTTCTTGATGCCGCCAAGGTTGCGCCCGCCCGGCCGGTCGGCGGCGGTCGCGCCCCACATCTCGCGTTGCTCGTTGCCGGGCGACAGGCTCTGGCCGGTTCCGCCCACCAGCATGTCGAAGTCGTAAGCGTTCAGGCGGTTGAGGTACTGCGTTACGTCCACCAGGCGTATTTTCCCCGTGATGCCGAGGCGCGCCAGATTCTGCAGATAGGGGTTCACCCACTTCTCCAGGCCCTGCTGCGCCAGCAGGAATTCGAACTCGAATTTCTCACCCGTCTTGGCGTGGACCAGAACACCGTTCTTCGTTTCCCACCCGGCGGCAGACAAGAGGGCGCGCGCCTTCAGCAGGTTACCGCGGTTACTGCCGCTGCCGTCGGTGCGCGGCGGCGTGAACGGCGTGGTGAAGACCTCGGACGGAATCTGGGCGCGGTACTTTTCCAGGATTTGCAGTTCCTCGCCTTGGGGCAGTCCGGTCGCGGCCAGTTCCGAGCCCGTGTAGTAGCTGCTCATGGGCGCATAAAGGCCGTAGGACAGGGTCTTGTTGCCCCAGTCGAAGTCAAACGCCAGAGCAAGCGCCTGGCGCACGCGCACATCGGCAAACTTCGCGCGGCGCAGGTTCAGGGTGAACACTTGCACCGTATCGGGCTGGCCGTCGGTGAAGCTGTCTTTGGTCATCAGCCCGGCCTTGACCGCGCCGGTCTCATAGGCCGTGGCCCAGCGCGCCGAGGTGTTCTCGATGCGCAGATCGAACTGGTAGGCGTTGAAGGCCTCGAACGATACGTCCTCGTCGCGGTAATAATCGATGCGGATCTCATCGAAGTTATAGGCGCCCTGGTTCAGGGCCAGGTTTTTGCCCCAGTAGTTGGGGTCGCGCTTGAGCGTGATGAAACGTCCCTGTTCAAAAGTTCCGATGCGGTAGGGCCCGCTGGAGACGGGCACATCCAACGTCGCCGCTTCCACGTCGCGCTTGGACCAGAAGGCCTTGCTGAGGACGGGCAGTTCGCCCATCACCATGGGCAACTCGGCATTGTCCTTGGTCTTGAACCAGAAGCGCACCTTGCGGTCGTTGATCTTCTCGGCCCGCTCCACGTCGCCCCAATAGAACCGGTATTGCGGATTGCCCTTGGTCATCAGCGTGTCGAAGGTGAACACTACGTCGTCGGCAGTGATGGGCGCGCCGTCACTCCAGCGCGCCTCGCGGCGTAAAGTAAATTCCTGCCAGCTGTTGTCGGCAGCCACTTCGGTGGTTTCGCACAATAGGCAATAGCTGGCGTAGGCTTCGTCGCCCGCGCGCGCCATCAGGGGCTCGATGACATAGAAGTAGCGGTCGTTGCCGAGCGCGTTCAGGCCGCCGGCGGCGACACCCTTCACGGCGAAGGAGTTGAAGGAATCGAAGGAGCCGACAGCGCCGATGCGCAACGTGCCGCCCTTGGGCGCCTTGGGGTTGACGGTATCGCCGTGAATGTCGTGAGGTCCGAACTTAGGCAGGCCGTACATGCTTAAGGCGTGCACCGGCTTGCCGCGCTCGATGGCGTGGGCGGACTGCGCAAGACCAGATATCGCGAGTGCCGCGAGGGAAAGACGGAACCACATCATCGGCAACCTTGATCCTCAATGAACGCGGCGAGGGTAGCAGTCAGCCTTCAGCCGGACCAGTCGAGCGCCTTCAGGGCGGCGGCATGAACGGCGCGGTCGCCGCAAGCCAGCACGTGGCCGGTGGAATGTTGCTTCAGCTTGCGGCCGTGCCAGTCGGTGACGATGCCGCCCGCCCCTTCGATGACGGGCGCGAGTGCTGCGAAGTCATGCAACTGCGAGACATGCTCGCACACAACGTCGGCCCAGCCGGCGGCCACCAGGGCGTAGCCGTAGCAGTCCGTGCCGCCCGAACGGTGGGCCAATGCAGACGCGCCTAAGCGCTCGAAGGCCGCGCGCTCCTGGGTCTGGAAATACTGCACGTCGGTGGTGAATACGGTGGCCTGTTTCAGGCTGGGGCAGGGCCGTGTGCGGCAGGGCTGATGGTTCAGCGTGGTCGCCTGGCCGCCGCCGCCCACCCATCTTTCCTTCAGGGCCGGGTGATTGATGCAGCCCAGCCAGGGCACGCCCTTGTGCATCAAGGCAATGAGGGTGCCGAACAGCGGTACGCCGTTGATGAAGGACTTGGTGCCGTCGATGGGATCCAGCACCCACACCCATTCGGCGTCGGGATTGTCGCTGCCGTGCTCCTCGCCGATGACGCCGTGGGCCGGAAAGGCAATGCGGATCAGCTCGCGCATTTTGGTTTCGGCATCGCGGTCGGCGACGGTCACGGGCGAGGCGTCGGTCTTGGTGTCGACCGGGATGTTCTTGCGGAAGTGCCCTAAAACGATTTCGCCGCTCGCATCGGCCAGGCGGTGAACCAGGGCGATGCAGGCGGCGGCGAATGCGTCCGGGCCCATAACGGCTCGGAAATGAAAGGTGTGCGGTTTTTTAAGGAGCGGCGGGGGCGTCAACCGGCGGCGGATTGGCGGTGTTGGCCATCAGCAGCTTGATCACGTCCGCGCGTTCCTTGGGCTTCTTCAAGCCCGCGAACGACATGGTGCCCTTGGGCGCCAGGCGCTTGGGGTTTTCCAGGTAGTCGTCCAGCTTTTCGTAGGTCCAGGTGCCGCCGATGGCTTTCAGCGAGTCGGAGGTCTTGAAACCCGCGTGATCGCCGATCGCAGCGCCGACGATGTCGTGCAGGTTCGGGCCCGTGCCGTTCTTGCCGCCCGCTTCGAGGGTGTGGCAGCTCTGGCATTTGCGGAACACGGCTTTGCCGTCGTCGGGGTTGGCTGCCAAAATCAGCGGACGGATGTCCGGGCGCTGGACCGGGCCGGCGTCGGCGGAGGCCACCGCCACTTCGGGCACTTCGATCGGGTACGCAAACACCTGCTCTTCGCCCTCTTTGGGCGCGGCGGTCTTCAGCGGCATGACAACGCCATCGACGACGATGTTCGTGCCGATAATGGCCAGGAACGCCATCCAGAAAGCGCTGATGATGGTGTAAAGCGTTAAACGATCAGGCATGTGCGGGGCCCCAAAAACCTTAAGCCGATCAAGGCCGAAGCGCCCCCGAACCGGGAGCACCCGTGCTTCGACCGATAGGGCGACTGAATAAAGGCTTTGGCGGGGAATCTCAATACGAAACAAGGGGAAACCCGCCGAAGCGCCGTAAAGTCCGCGCTCCCCCAAGGGGGTCTAACCCCGCCATTTTACTGGCATTCCGCCTTGGCCATTGGCCCCGCTTCCTTTATGTCTCTGGCCGCCTTTCGAGACGGGCCCGGCCCTGGGCCCTCGCGATTTGCAAGTCACTCGCAACTTAGCCCCTTTTGCCATGTCCGCACCTGCTCTGATCGTTATTCCCTCGCGCCTGAAGGCCACGCGCCTGCCCAACAAGCCCCTGGCCATGATCGGCGATTCGCCCATGATCGTGCACGTCTGGCGCCGGGCGGTGGCTGCGCAAGCCGGACCCGTGGTGGTGGCCTGCGGCGATGCCGAGATCGCCGAGACGATTCGCAAAGCGGGCGGCGAAGCGGTGATGACCGACCCTGGACTGCCCTCGGGCTCGGACCGTGTCTATGCCGCCGCGCAAGCCTACGATCCCTCGGGCAAGTTCGACGTGGTGGTGAACGTGCAGGGCGATCTGCCTACGCTCGACCCCGCCATCGTCGCGGCCTCCATCGAACCTCTCGCGAACCCCACCTTCGATATCGGCACGCCGGTGGCGCTGATCACCAAATCAGAAGAACTCACTGACAACGCCGTGGTGAAGCCCGCCGTGGTGTTCAAGCCCGGCGAGAAAATCGCTGCCGCCCTTTACTTCAGCCGCAACCTCATTCCCTCGGGCGAAGGCCCGGCCTATCACCACATCGGTGTCTATTCCTTCCGCCGCGCCGCGCTGAAAAAGTTCGTGGGCCTCGCTCCCACGGGGCTCGAGCTGCGCGAACGGCTGGAGCAGCTCCGCGCCATCGAGCACGGCATGCGCATCGGGGCGGTGCTGGTGAACACTATTCCGCTGGGTGTCGATACGCCGTCGGATCTCGACCGGGCCCGTAAACTCCTGGGCGTGGCGTAAGGGGCAGTCATGGTGAAAGCATCATCCCGCGGCAAGATCGCGTTCCAGGGCGATATCGGCTCGTACTCGCACCAGGCCTGCCGGTCGCGCTTTCCAGGCATGACGCCGCTGCCGTGCCCGACCTTCGAGGACGCCATCAACGCCGTTCACGACGGCAAAGCGAAGCTGGCCATGATCGCGGTCGATAACTCTGTCGCGGGCCGGGTCGCCGATGTGCACCACCTGCTGCCGGGCTCGGGGCTCAAGATCATCGGCGAATACTACCAGCCTATTCACCATCACTTGCTGGCGGTGAAGGGGGCCACGCTTAAAACCATCAAGCGCGCCGAAAGTCACGTGCATGCCTTAAGCCAGTGCCGCAAGTTCCTGCGCGACCACAAAATCAAAGCCGTGGTGGCCATCGACACGGCGGGTGCGGCGCGCGATATCGCCCAGCGCAACGACCCCACCGTGGCGGCCGTGGCCTCGGCGGTGGCGGGCAAGATCTATGGCCTGAAATCGCTGAAGGCGAACATCGAGGACGAGCAGCACAACACCACGCGCTTTCTCATCATGGCGCGCAAGGCCGTGACCCCATCGCCCAAAAGCCGCTGCGTCACCTCCATGATCTTCCGCCTCAAAAGCGTGCCCGCGGCGCTGTACAAGGCCCTTGGCGGGTTCGCCACGGCGGGCATCAACCTCACCAAGCTTGAAAGCTACATGGTCGGCGGCTTCTTCAAGACCGTGGAATTTTATTTGGAAGTGGAAGGCCACCCCCAGGCGCCTAGCTTCAAGCATGCGCTGCTGGATTTAGGCCTTTATTCCGAGCGCATCGACTTTTTAGGCACCTACCCCGCCGACAAGTTCCGCTTCCGCGGGCGGTAAAAGGCGTCGGTCATGACCGATGTTTCCAGCGCCTACAATCAGTGGTCAGCCACTTACGATCAGGTGGCCAACAAGACGCGCGACTTAAGCGCGCGCGTTCTGCGCACGCAGGATTTGCCGCTGAAGGATGGACACATCATCGAAATGGGCTGCGGCACTGGGCTGAACACTATCTGGCTTGCACAGCAGGCGCGTCAACTGACGGCGCTCGATTTTTCCGAAGGCATGCTCGCTCAGGCCAAAGCCAAAACCACGGCAACACACGTCACATTCAAGCCGTGCGACATCACGCATCCCTGGCCGGTGGATGTTGCTACCGCTGATGTGGTGGTGGGCAATCTCGTTTTGGAGCACATCAAGAACTTAAGTCCTGTGTTCGCGCATGCTTCCCGCGCGCTGAAACCCGGCGGGCAGATGTTCGTGTGCGAGCTTCACCCGGCCCAGCAGCGCCTGGGCAAGAAGGCCGTGTTCACCGATGCGGCTAGCGGCAAGGACGTGGATTTCCCGGCCTTCCTGCATGACGTGTCGGACTATGTGAACGGCGCGCTGAGCGCAGGGTTCCAGCTTATGCGTCTGAACGAATGGCGCGACGATGACGCGGATCAATCACAGCCGCCGCGCCTGCTGACGCTGCTGTTGAGAAAAACCTAACCTTCATCCAACCACGTATTCACCAGAAAGCGCGCGATGGAGAAGGGGTTGGGCAGGCGCAGGGCCTCGTAAGGGCCGGGCTTGCCGAAGCTGCGCAAGTCGTTGCGCGTGAACCAGCGTGCGTCTTCCAACTCGTCGTCGGTGCGGCTGATGGCGTCGCTGACCGCCCGCGCCCGGAAGCCCAGCATGATGGACGAGGGGAACGGCCACGGCTGGCTGGCGAGATAGCGCACGTCGGTGACGCGCACGCCCGTTTCCTCGAAGGTCTCGCGGATGACGGTTTCCTCCAGGCTTTCGCCTGGTTCCACGAACCCCGCGATCACTGAATACATGCCCGCAGGCCAGCGCGCTTGGCGGCCGAGTAAACAATGCGTGCGCGCGCCGTTCTCAATCAGGGTGATCACCGCCGGGTCCGTGCGCGGGAAGGTGCGGTGGTTGCATGCGTCGTTGGTGCATACGCGGGCATGGCCGCCTTCGGCGGGTTTGGCGGTGGCTCCGCACTTGCCGCAGTAGCGGTGCGTGTCGTGCCAGATCACCATGGCCCGCGCGTAGGCCAGGATCGAGGCCTCCGTGCCGGGCAGCAGGGTCACCACTTCGTTCAGGGCGCGGTACTCGGCGGGCTCGCCAAAATCGGGCGGTGTGTCGGCGCCGGGCAGTGAAAGCGCGAACCACGGCACGTCATCGCTGAAGCCCAGGAACACCGGCTCGAGCGTGTCGAGATTCACTTTGGCCGCCAGCATAGAGATGCTCAGCACTTGTGCGCGCGGTGTGGCGGTAAAAGCGTGCTTCATGTTCCACACCGGCACGATGCGCGCGGCCCCGCCCTTGAAGATCGCGCGCAGCTCGGCTTCGTTAGGGCGCAACACCGCGCGCCGGTCGAGGGGGTTGCCGCTGTAAGTGATGTGGATCATGCCGTTACCTAAGCGCGGTGATACGGATGATTGGTGAGGATGCTGTGGGCGCGGTAAAGCTGCTCGGCCAACAGGCCCCGCACCAGCATGTGCGGCCAGGTCATCGCCCCCAGAGAAAGTTTGTGCTTGGCCGCCTTCAGCACCGCATCGCCGTGACCATCGGCGCCGCCGATCAGGAACGCCAGCGTACGCGCGCCCGCGTCGCGCCACTGGCCCACGCGGGCGGCGAATTTCTCGCTGCTTTCCGATGTGCCGCGCTCGTCCAGGGCGATGATGGTGCTGCCCTCGGGCACAGCGCTTAACATGCTTTCGGCCTCGCGGGCTTTGCGCGCCTCGGCGCTCGCATCCTTACCCTGCGCCAGTTCCTTTACGTCCAGCGCCCACGGCAGGCGCTTGGCGTATTCGGCCAACAGGTCTTTCTCGGGGCCCGGTTTCGATTTGCCGATGGCGACAATCAGAATGCGCATGACGTGTGCCCCGCGCGCCGAAGGCTTATTTCCGCGAAGGCTTGCGCTTGGCTTTGGCCCTGGGAGCTGCTTTGCCGGCAGGCTTCTTCGCCGCTTTCTTTTTCGCGGGCGTCTTGGGCTTCGCGGCCTTGACGACCGGGTTTGCGGCCCACAGGCGTTCGATGTTGTAGAACTCGCGCACCTCGGGGCGGAAAATGTGCACGATCACGTCGCCCGCATCCACCAGCACCCAGTCGCCCTGCTTCTTGCCTTCGCTGCGCGCCATCACGCCCGCGGCTTTCAGTTTCGTCACCAGGTGTTCGGCCATGGCCGTCACTTGCCGGGTCGATGTGCCCGAGGCCACGACCATGCGGTCGGCGATGGAGGTTTTACCGGTCAGATCGAACTGGACGATGTTCTGGCCCTTGCTGTCGTCCAGCGAGGTCATGATGAGGTCGACCGTTTGGTTGAGGTCGAGAGTGGTTGAGGTCGTGATGGCGGTCTCCTGGGTTCGGTTCGGTTACGGTTGAATCTGTTCACGGATCGCCGTGCCCGACGCGGCATGGCGGCGAATGGCCAGGTAGCTCCAGGCCGGCGCGGTGCGGGTTAAAAGCGCCCGGCTGGGCTTGGCGCGGGCGCGGCGGAAGCGCTGCGCGGCCATCCCGGAGAGCGCGCGGTAAGCATACGGACTGCGGTCCAGGACCGCAACGCAGACGCTGTGAAAGATGCGTGTCCAATGCCACCAGCGCGGAATCTGTTCCAGGTTATCGGCTCCCATCAGCCACACGAAGCTGATGCGCGGGAAACGGCGTTTTAGCGCCGCCACCACGGCGGCGGTGCGTGTGGTGTGCAGGCCGCTTTCAATGTCGCCGACGATGATGCGGGTGTCTGTTGCCATCATTTTGGCGCCGTCCAGACGGGCGTTCAGGGGCGCCATGCCGCGGGCGGGCTTCAAGGGGTTCTGGGGGCTCACCAGCCACCAGACCTGGGCTAATCCTAAGCGCTTGATGGCTTCGCGGCTGATGTGCAGGTGGCCTTCGTGGGCCGGGTTGAACGAGCCGCCCAGAAGGCCGATGCGTTGCCGCCGCCGGTCGCCGAAAACAGGAAAATTGCGCGCCATTGAATAAGGGATTGTTCAGGGCCGTGTTTGACCGGTGCCGCGCACTTTGTATTTGAAGGTGGTCAGCTGTTCCACGCCCACGGGGCCGCGGGCGTGTAATTTACCCGTGGCAATGCCGATTTCGGCGCCCATGCCGAATTCGCCGCCGTCGGCGAACTGGGTCGAGGCGTTGTGCATCACGATGGCGCTGTCCAGGCCGCTCATAAAAGCTTCGGCTGCCGCCGCATCCTCGGTGATGATCGCTTCGGTATGAGACGAGCCGTGGGTGACGATGTGGGCCATGGCCTCATCGATACCGTTCACGAGCTTCACCGCCAGAATGGCGTCGAGATACTCCGTGTCCCAGTCCTCGGGCGCAGCAGGTTTCACGCGCTTATCCAGGGCCTGCACGTTTTCATCGCCGCGGATTTCGCAGTTGGCTTTCATCAGATCGTCCAGAATGGGCGGCAGTACCTTCGCAGCGATATCGCGGTCCACCAGCAACGTTTCCGTAGCTCCGCAGATGCCGGTGCGGCGCATTTTCGCATTCAAGACAATATTGCGCGCTTTGCCAATATCAGCAGCTGCATGAATGTAAGTGTGGCACAAGCCTTGTAAGTGCTGGAACGTGGGCACGCGGCTTTCGCGCATCACGCGGTCCACCAGCGATTGTCCGCCGCGCGGCACAATCACGTCGATGTGCTTGGTCATGGTCAGCATTTTACCAACAGCGGCCCGGTCGGTGGTGGGCACCATCTGGATGCAGGTGTCGGGCAGGCCCGCGGCCTTCAGGCCCTCATGCAGGCAATTCAATATCGCGCGGCTGGAATGAAAACTCTCTGAGCCGCCGCGCAGAACGCAGGCGTTGCCCGCCTTCAAGCACAACGCACCGGCATCGGCGGTTACGTTGGGGCGCGACTCATAAATAATGCCGACAACACCCAAGGGTGTGCGCACGCGCTCGATCCTCAGGCCGTTGGGGCGCGTCCAACTTGCCATCACTTCGCCGACCGGGTCGTGCAGCCCGGCGATCTCCTCCAGGCCCTTGGCCATGGCCTCGATGCGTGCGGGCGTCAGCAATAACCGATCCAGGAGCGCGGGCGTCAGCGCCTTGGCGCGGCCCGCGTCCATGTCTAGTGCATTACTGGCTGCGATCTTCGCCGCGTTGGCGCGGATGGCGGCTGCGGCTGCGTGCAGGGCCTTGGTTTTCTGTGCGGGTGGCGCTTGCGCAAGCGTGCGCGCGGCGGCGCGGGCGGCCACGCCCACACCGTCCATCACGGCTTCGATATCAACGCCCTTGCTTAACTCGGAACCGCCGTCCATGGCCTGTTTTCCGGTCACTTTCTCCGTATACCCTTGCATCATAGCACAATCCGGGCCGCTCAGCCTTCAACCACCAGGTCGTCGCGGTGGATGACTTCACTGCGGCCCTGATAGCCCAGCAACGCTTCAATCTCGGCGGACTTATGCCCTTTGATGCGCGCCACGTCCTCGGCCGAATAAGCCGACAGGCCCTTGGCCAGCACCCGTCCGTCCGTGGCTTTCACGGCCACGGCATCGCCGCGCTCGAACGTGCCGTCCACGGCCACGACACCCGCCGGCAGCAGGCTTTTGCCGTCGCGTAAGGCCTTCACCGCGCCATCGTCCACCACAAGCACGCCCGACGTCTGCACCGCGCCCGCGATCCACTGCTTGTAGGCGGCGCGCGGTTCGGCCTTGGGGATGAACCAGGTGCTGCGTCCGCCCTTTTCCAGCGCTTGCAAGGCGTGCATGGGCTTGCCGGGCGCAATCGCCATGCGGCAGCCCGCACTCATGCAGATCTTCGCCGCCATGATTTTGGTCACCATGCCGCCGGAGCCGTAGCCCGTCTGCGCCACGCCCGCCATGGCCTCGACCTCGGGCGTGATGTCGCGCACTTCGGGGATGTGCGCGGCATCGGGCTTATTGCGCGGGTCGCCCGTGTAAAGCCCGTCGATATCCGACAGCAGGATCAACGCATCGGCGCCGATCATCTGCGCCACGCGCGCGGCCAGGCGGTCGTTGTCGCCGAAGCGGATTTCGGCCGTGGCCACCGTGTCGTTCTCGTTGATGACGGGCACGGCCTTCAGCTTCAAAAGCGTATCGAGCGTGCTGCGCGCGTTTAAAAAACGGCGGCGGTTTTCGGTGTCATCGATGGTCACCAAGACCTGTGCAACGGTGATGCCGTGGCGCTCCAGCGCGTTCTGGTAGGCCTGTGTCAGGCGCATCTGGCCGGTGGCGGCGGCGGCCTGCTTTTCCTCAAGCCGCAGTTTCCGGCCGCGCATGCCGAGGGGTCCGCGCCCGATGGCGATAGCCCCCGAGGTGACGATCACCACCTCCTGGCCGCGTTTGATGCAGACGTTGATGTCATCGGCCAGCGCCTCCAGCCAGGCGCGGTGCAGTTCGCCCGTGGCGTCATCCACCAACAGGGCCGAGCCGATCTTCACCACCACGCGCTTGGCCGTCAGCAAATGGGAAACGCTTAAATGAGAACCGGCGCTCATGGCTTAGGGTTTCCAGGCACCGCGTTTTTCCGCGTCTTCGGCGTCGTGAGCGGCCTTGTCGCGGGCGCGCACCAGATCGGCCAGAAGGCCCATGACTTCGTCGCGCCCTTGGCCCGACACGCCGGACATGGTGTGGACTGTCTTGCGGCTGGCTTTTGCCAGCGCGGCCGCGCGTTTCTTGCGGGTCTTGTCGTCCAGCGCGTCGCACTTGTTCAGCACAACGATTTCTTTTTTGCGCGCCAGGCCCGCGCCATAGGCTTTAAGTTCGCGGCGCACGATCTTGTAGGCCCCTGCCACGTCGTCCTGTGTGCCGTCCACCAGGTGCAGAAGCGCGCTGCACCGTTCGATGTGACCCAGGAAACGGTCGCCCAGGCCGGCCCCTTCGTGCGCGCCTTCGATGAGCCCCGGAATGTCGGCGATGACGAATTCGAAATCGCTGACCTTCGCCACACCTAAATTAGGATGCAGCGTGGTAAACGGATAATCGCCGATCTTGGGCCGCGCGCGGGTCACGACCGACAGGAAGGTGGATTTGCCCGCGTTGGGTAAGCCCACCAACCCCACATCGGCGATGAGTTTCAGGCGCAGCCACACCCACATCTCGCCGCCCTGCTGGCCGGGCTTGGCGTATTCGGGCGCCTGGTTGCTGGGCCCCTTGAAGTGCTGGTTGCCGAAGCCGCCGTTGCCGCCTTCCAGAATTCTGAACCGCTGGCCGTCTTCGTTCATGTCGGCCAGCACGGTCTCGTGGTCTTCGGCCATGATCTCGGTGCCCACGGGCACCTTGATGATCAAATCCTCGCCGCTGCGGCCCGTGCAATTGCGCCCGGCGCCGTCCTGGCCGCGCTCGGCCTTGAAATGCTGGCGGTAGCGGAAATCAATGAGCGTGTTGAGGTTGCGCGCGGCCTCGAAAATCACGTCGCCGCCGTCGCCGCCGTCGCCGCCGTCGGGCCCGCCGAATTCCACGAACTTCTCACGCCGGAAACCGACGCAGCCGT
This sequence comes from Rhodospirillaceae bacterium, assembly GCA_016793085.1. GTDB lineage: Bacteria > Pseudomonadota > Alphaproteobacteria > Rhodospirillales > Rhodospirillaceae. Next base: position 14,322 of record JAEUKM010000120.1, on the reverse strand, counting down.
TGCCGCCGTCGCCCGCGCGTAAGTAGATTTTGACTTGATCCAGGAATTTCATGACGACAGCAGGGGTACAAAAACAAAGAAGGGGAATGGTCGTCCCATTCCCCTTCCAAACTTGAATTCCGGAAACCGGACGATGATGAAAGGTTTAGGTTAAGCCAGCGGGTCCACGGACACGAGCACGCGGCCCTTGGCGCCGGTGCGGAAGCTCACTTTGCCTTCGATCAGCGAGAAAATGGTGTAGTCGCTGCCCAGGCCGACGTTCTTGCCGGGGTGCCACTTCGTGCCGCGCTGGCGGACGATAATGTTGCCGGCCAAAACGTGCTGGCCGCCGAACTTCTTGATGCCGAGGCGCTTGCCGCGCGTGTCGCGGCCGTTCTTGGAACTACCGCCGGATTTCTTATGTGCCATTGCCTATCTCCTATTCCGAAAGCGCGCGGGCATTAAGCCGCGGCGGCAGCCTTCTTGGTGGTCTTCTTCGCGGCCGGCTTGGCGGCGGCGGCAGCGACAGGAGCAGCGGCGATGCCTTTGCCCATGTCGGTGATCTTGACCAACGTTAAATGTTGGCGATGACCGTTGCGGCGGCGGTAGTGCTTGCGGCGGCGCTTCTTGAAAATGATCTTGGTGTCGTCGCGGAACTGGCGCACGACCGTGCCCGTCACCTGCGCGCCCTCGATCTGGGGCTTGCCCACTTCGGCGCCGAGGATCAGCACATGGTCGAACACGACCACAGCGCCGGCATCACCCGTGACCTTTTCAATGGCGAGGACATCATCTTTGGCGACGCGATACTGTTTGCCGCCCGTCTTGATAACTGCGAACATGGCCGTAACCTTAAGCTCAAACGAAAAGTGCGGGCCGTCAGGCCCGCGACCGATGGGGGTGAATATACTGGGGCCTTATGCGAGTCAATGCCCCGATACGGTCTCAAGAAAATCAATTAATGCATTGTAAATAAATATGATTTTACGGCGGAAATCGCTTGAAAAGTCAGCCCCGGCCTGGGTCCGGAGCCTCGGCCATGGATGATTCGCTGCCCGTCCAGCGCAGCGAGAAGCTTTCCGAGGCCGAGGTCGAGCGCCTGCAGGCCGCGGCCAGCCTGCTGCGCAAGGCTGAAAAGCCCGTTCGAATCTTGCGGGCGGTGGCCTGGCCCCCCGAGGCGCAAAGCCGGTTTTTCGAGGCGGGCGAGACCGAGCTGCCCGAGGTGACCTACCAGCCGCTCGATGCCGCCCCCGTGCGCGAGGCCGTCGCCGACGCCAAGGCCAAGATCGACGGCTCAAGCCCCGTGCACGATTGGCTGCGCCGCACGGCCGATACTATCGATGTGGCCGCCGCCATGCTGGCGGGCATCGGCACCAAAGAATTTCACAAGCGGTGTTTGCAGTTGTACGGCTCGCCCCAGACCGAGCTGATGAACTGCGACGTGCGGCCCTTGGATTTGGCGCGCATGCTCGACTATGTGCTCAGCGCCTACACGAACCTCGAGTTGAACCTGAATGCCAAGGGCGAGCTGCCATCGACCACCACCGCCGCCGAAATGCAGCCGCGCATGCAGGCGATTTTGAACCGGCACTTCGGCGCGGAAGCGCCGCGCGTGGAAATCGCCGAGCATCTGTCGGCAAAAGCATTGGCCGGCGCGAAGGCCATCAAGCTCCGGCGCGATGCGTCGTTCTCCGACCGCGATGTGGCGCAACTGGTGCAGCACGAAGCCTTCGTGCATGCGGCCACCTCGCTGAACGGGGCCGCGCAAACCGCGTTCCCCATTCTCGGCGCGGGCCACCCCGGCACGACGCGCACGCAGGAAGGCCTGGCTGTCTTCGCCGAACTCATTTCGGGCGCGATGGATCCATCCCGCATGCTGCGTCTGGCCGACCGCGTGCTTGCAATTCAAATGTCCATGGACGGGGCCGACTTTTTGCAGATCTACCGGTTCTTCAAGGACAAGACCCACGACAAGACCCAAGCCTTCGAGAACGCACGCCGCGTGTTCCGCGGTGGCGTATTAACGGGCGGGGCGCCCTTCACCAAGGACTCGGTTTATCTGGAAGGTGTCGTGCGCGTGCACAACTTCCTGCGCATCGCGGTGCAGGAAACCCGCGTGGACTGCATCCGCCTTTTGTTCGCGGGCAAGATGGACATCGAGGATATGCCCGCCGTTACGGCGCTGGCGGCGCAAGGCTTGTGCGTGTTCCCGAAGTTCCTGCCGCCCTGGGCGCGCGATTTGCGCTTCCTCTTGTCGTATATCGCCTATTCGTCGTTCCTGAACCGCATGAACCTGGAACGCGTGCGCGATCACTACAAAGACATGCTGGAAAACTGCGCTCCGACCAATCCCGCGCCGCAGGGCCAGAGCACAGCTTCGCCGTCATAAGAAAACCTTCGCCGTCATAAGAACATCAGAGCAAGCAGCGTTACGTCGGAATTGGACTGCGTGCTCCAAGTTATTGTTTGGTCGCATCGTTATTGCGAAAAACCGGCTCTCACTTTTCGCACGACGCTCTAGAGGATAAAGTTCTTGGACTGCTCCAGCTCGATCAGTTCGTAGAACGTCTGCATGTAGCCGGTGCAGTAGGATTTATACATGATGTAATTGCCGTCGGTTGACGTCCACAGGTGATAGGGCGGGTGGATATCTGTGCCCATGTAGGCGTCGTCGTTGTTCTTGCCGATGCGGAAGTGGTGCGCATCAAACGTGCCCGCACCCACCGTCACCTTCTCGTCACCCATGTAGACCAGGAACATGCCGTTCGGCCGCTTCAGCAGCATCGGGCCGTCGGCGCCGCGGTGATGAAACGAGGTCATCAGGTAGAAACCGCTGGTCTGCTCGCCGGGGCCTTTGCTCAGGTCATAGTTACGGCAGTGCATGGCATCCGCCTGGATCGGGTGCGAGCCGAAGGTGCAGGGGCGGCGGTCGTATTCCATGCGGTACGAGGCGCGGCCCTCGCGCACGGTGAAGGCCTCACACTCGGCATAAGTATCAGTGAAGCGGTACCAGGCCGAACCCACAAACTGCTCATCGACGGTTAGCTGGTTGAAAGCTTCTGTGGGGCCCCAATTCTTGTCGTAGGACTGGATGCAGTCGCGCAAAACCCGCGGGCTGTTTTCATCAATGGCGCAGTGGGCGCGCAAGGTGCGCCGGCCGTCGGTGTGGATGGTCAGTGTGAAGGTTTCGCCGCCGCGAACCTTGTCCATGATCTCTTTCTTCTTCGACGTGTAGCGGATTTTGCCGCGAATCGTGGTGTGTTCCATGCTGTTGCTCCCTCTGGCAGGCGTTAACCGGACGGCGCTCTGATATATCTATGTATAGAGCACCGGATATGTCGGGGTCCCGGTGCAGGCTTTTCATAAGACCAGTTAACGCTCAACCGGACTTCCAGAGGGCGGTTGCGCATTGACCAAAGGGCGGGGAATTAAGCGGGGAATTAAAGAGCGGGGGGCCGGTGTTTTGGTAAATTTAGCGCCCAACGTGTGCCGCTAGGCGTTGCCCTGGGCGTACGCTTCGGTTAGGTTCCGCGCCTTCCAAGCGAAGGCCACGCCTTAATTCCTGCGGAGAGGTGCCAGAGTGGTCGATCGGGCCGGTCTCGAAAACCGGTGTGCCCGCAAGGGTACCGTGGGTTCGAATCCCACCCTCTCCGCCATTTCTTCCAACAAAAACAGTTTGTTCCTATGAAACATGGAAGAAATAAGCCCAGTACGGGCGCTTTTTCGCGAAGCTGAATTCTCCGCTTAAGGTGGGGCTGGAGAATTTGGCTAAATTGTATTCGTCATTCTCCGTCATCGATTGGCGTAGTTCCCAATTCTCCGTGACTGAGTGCCTAGGAGGTTCAAACTTCCTTATGGGACGAGAGAACGCACCACTTCACGCGACTAATGACATCTCCTGACGGACTGTCCTCTATGCCAATATTCTATACCTCGTCGCGGCCCTCTGACGGGGATTACGCGAGCTGTTGTTCGAGCCGCACTTTACGATTTTCCCAATCAGGCATGACGCGATTGAGCAGCTGGTAGAATTTAGGGCCGTGATGACCGTGGGCAATATGGCAAAGCTCATGTGTAATGACGTAATCAATTGCGTCCACTGAAGCCCGAATCAAAGAATCATTGAGAATTAACTTCCGGCCGGGAGTCATGGACCCCCAACGCTGCCTGAGCTGGCGAATGACCAGGCCGGCAGGCGCGAAGTCCTCGGGTATAGGGAAACGCTCCTGGCACACGGCCAGACGTTCGCGAAACTTTACGTGGGCGCGGGACCTGTACCAGTCCTCGACAAGTGCCCTTGTTATTTCCTGCCGTTGCGGTCTGAAGGACTGCACGACCAGACGGCCCCGATAGAGCTTTACCTGCTGCTGCACATCGAGAACGACCTTCAGCCTGTACTGACGGCCTAGATAGAGATGCGTCTCGCCAGCAATGAACTGTCTTTCCAGGGTGCGGGGCCGAAATTGCGAGAAAAAGCGCTGCTGCTTTTGTATCCAGGCCGCGCGCTTGCGAACCCGCTCTAAAATCTTGTCCGTCGTCGCGTCCATCGGCGCGACAACATCCACAGCTGAATCAGGATTTACCGTAATGGCAAGTGTCTTGCGGTCACGTCGCTGCAGGCGAAATTCTATCTGTTCATTGCCATAGGGGAAGTGAAGCGTTTCCATGTTCATCCTGGAAACCTTGCCCTGGCAACATCCATAATCTGGAGTTCCAGCTCGTCCATCTGCGCCACCGGGATTTCAATACCCTTTACGTCCCGCACGACATCAAAGAAATAGTCGTCGATGGCGTTGCGCATCTTGTTTTGGGCAACCTCGTTCGTCCAAACATCGACGATGTGGTGCCTCTTGATAATATCCACGATTGTAAGCGCGACTTCGGCGGCGTCCTCATCTGTTACTTTACCGTCGCCTGCCATCTTGATGACCGGCTGGACTATCCCGAAGATGGCCAGGGCATCTTCATTGCCCTTAATGCCCTCCGGCACCTGGCGGCCGTGATCCTTGCGTGCCATTCGGCTCGCAAGATCGACGACATTATTCAAATAGTCCTTCTCGGAAATCCGCTTGGCGCGGTAATCGCGAATGGTTTCCTCCAGCAACTCAGAGAATTGCTTATAGAAGGTGGGGTCCTCGTCCATTTTTTCCGTAATCGTCCGCCGAGCGGCGCTGGCGATCCGGTCGGCTTTCGACGCATCGGAGATGCCATCTTCCTTGATGACAGCCCTGAGTGCCGCCGGGTCATTGATGTTGATGACTTCGATGATGGTTTCAGCGGGCTTTGCCGTCACATGGTCGTCGAGCAGTCGCTGAATCTTCGGCTCGAATTCCTTAAGATCGACCACTTCCTGATAACGAAGCTGGACCGACCGCCGCAGCTCGTTGAACTGCTTCCATTCGCGCTTGAAAGACTCAATCTTCTCATCGTCAAAAACGTCGAAAAGCTTCTCCGACGACAACGAGATGTGCAAACACCTGCCAAAGGCACGCAGGCGCCCATAGAAATCCTGGCGCTTGGCTTCATCGGCGAGCAGCTGCTCGAACTGCTCCATATCCTTCTTGTTGCGGATTGACTTGAACAGGTCCCAGAGCTGGTTATGAAGCTGCGGCAGCTTGCGGATTTCCTCTCGTATGTCGTGCAGCGCGCCCGCAAGGTCGTCCTGCTCATAGCCCTGAAACGCGCTATAGGTCGTAAGGGCGCGGTCAAGCTCGCCGAGCAATCCCTCATAGTCGAGAATGAAGCCGAACTGCTTCTCCTTGCCGTCCTCTTCGAAAAGCCGGTTCACGCGCGCGATGGCTTGCAAAAGATTGTGTTCCTTCAGCTGCTTGCAGACATAAAGAACCGTATTGCGCGGCGCGTCGAACCCGGTCAGAAGCTTTGATACAACAATCAGAATCTCCGGCTCATCAGGGCTTCTGAAGGCTTCAATAATTTGCCGGTTGTACTCGGCCTCGCTGCCGTACCGGGCCATCATCTGGTCCCAGAACTTGCGGACCAAGTCCGTCGATTCTTTATCGACCTCCTCATTCCCCTCATGGTCATCAGGAGGGGAGATCACGATATCGCTGGTCACATGCCCGATTTCATCAAGCACTTCCTTAAATCGTATGGCGGCGGCTTTTGAGGGCGCGACGAGCTGCGCCTTGAATCCGGTGCCCTGCCAGAAACGCCGGTAGTGCTCGGAAATGTCGTAAGCCTTCGCCCGGATGGCCTGTCCCGTCTTCGACAGGGCATCCATCCTTGAGAATTTGCGCTTGAGGTCGGCCTTCTGTTTATCCGTCAGCCCTTCGCTAATCTTCTCAAACCAAGCGTCAATGACATCGCTGCTGAGCTGCTGCTCGACCATCCGGCCCTCGTAGAGCAGGGGGACGACAGCTTCGTCAGCAACGGCTTCATCGATTGCATACTGGTGAATGAGCCCTCCGAATGTGGTGAGGGTATTCTTTTCTTTTTTTAGCAGCGGCGTGCCGGTAAAGCCCAGATAACAGGCCCGCGGGAGAATCCGGCGCATCTTTATGGCAAACTTGCCGTGACCGCCGTAGCGGCCGGTCTGGCTGCGGTGGCTTTCATCGACCAGAATGAAAAGGTTGATATCCTCATCCTGATGGTCGGAAGACTTCATCGCGGTATCGAACTTGTTGATGATAGTCGTAATGAGGGGCGTCTTGTCCGCAATGAGATCGATCAGATGCGAGCCGGTCGTGGCGCGCACCGGCTCCATTTCGCAGGATTTGAATGTCCCCTTGATTTGCTTGTCGAGGTCGTCGCGGTCGGTGACGATGATAAGGCGCGGACTCTTGATGTCCTCATCAAGCGCCAGGGCGCGGCCAAGCATCACCATGGTCAGCGATTTGCCGGAGCCTTGTGTGTGCCAGATGACGCCGCCCTTGCGTCGTCCGTCCGGCTCCAGTTGCTTAACGCGCGCAACCGCACGGGCGATGCCGAAAAACTGCTGGTGGCGGGCGATCTTTCTGATACCGCCGTCAAAGACCGTGAAACGGCGTATGATTTCGAGCAGTCGCTTGGGACGGCATAGTGCATGGATTAGCCGGTCTTGTTCCGAAATCGCGCGGTCGCCGGCCGCTGCCAGCTCGTCGAAGAACACCCTTGCTTCGGCGAAGTCGCCGGAAAACACAGCTGCCTTTTCCGCGATGGTCAGAGGACGATTGATGATGCGCAGAATATCCTCGTCCCGGTCCTCCTCGTCCCTCCAGAGCTGCCAGAACTTGCGCGGCGTGCCGACGGTCGCGTAGCGCGCCTCCTGCCGCTTCATGGAGAGTAGCAACTGCGCATAGTGGAAAAGCTGAGGGATATTATCCTCGCCCTGATAACCAATAAGCTGGCTATCCGCTTTTTTCAGCGACTGCGTCGGGCGCTTATTCTCGATTACGACAAGCGGAATGCCGTTAACAAAGCACACGATGTCGCAGCGCCGGGTCTGCGTGCTGGCGGTGCGCTCGACGCACATTTCCGCCGTAACGTGAAAGACATTATTTTCCCACGTTTCCCAATCGATGTAGCGCAGCGAATAACTTTTGCTGTCGCCCTCGATTGATTTGGTAATCGTGGTTCCCAGAATAAGCTGGTCATAGATATCCTGGTTCGTGCCGCGCAAGCCCTTGAGCTTGTCTGGGGTCGGTTTCAGGCGGCGCAAGGCCTCGTGGGCGTCCTCCAGGTCAAACGGATATTCCTTGCCACGATAGCTAAAGCGGTTGATCCGCAAAATCTGCTCTACGAGGACATCATCAAGGACAACATTGCGGGGCTTGCCGCGCATCCGGTCCGCGACGGCTTGCGGTAAAGGTTTAAAGCCAAGCGCGATAAGCGCCTGAATCGCAGGGATTTGTGATTGATACTTTTCGGCGGCGTTGAAAGTCATTCATCGCCCCCTTCATCATCGTCGTCCGCAGCGTCATCGGACGCTGGCTTCTCGATCAGCTCTAACGCAATAGGAATGCCGAATTGTCCGATGCGCTCGACCGCGGCCTGGAGGCTTACCTTGCTGAAAAAGGGGAGATCGATACTGCCGTTGGCGTAGGGTTTGCGCATAATTCCGTAGACAACCTGAAAGTCCTCCCGAACAACACGTTCCGTGCTCTTGGGGAGATGGGCTTCAAACCCACCTCCTAGCGAACGAACCGTGGCTCTCAGCTTTTTCCGAAAGCCCTGATCGCTGACAAACGCTTCGGCGCTTACGACACCCTGCGACCAGAGGTGACTAATAGGGCCGGACGAGTGACCATCCTTCAAGTGTATGAACTGCTTCCGATCCGAGAAGAAATCGCAGGCTTCCAAATTTGCGTACCGAACCCCGTCGGGATTGATCTTGGTCTTGTCCAGCTTCTTTAGGTCCTCCCGGCTCTTTTCGATATGCTCAATAAGTTCCTGCTCATTTCGGCAGTCCGTTTTTCCAATGATGGTCACGCGTGGTATCGCCGAAAAAAACGCATCCACCTGGGCTTTGAATTTCTTTTCAATGCAATACCAGTCGCCGGCAAACAGCACGTAGTGCTGCTTGTTCGCCCCGGTTCCGAGTGACGTTTCAAAAACAAAACAGTCGTACACTCTCCATTTCTCCGAGAATTCCTCTTCACCATCGCCCTTGGCCTTAATCCGGTGTTTTTCCTTGATGTCAGCCATGTCGCCGTCAAATTCACAGCGCTCCATTTCACTGACATAGTCATGGATAGAAAGGCTGTGGAAATCTTTGCCGTGACTGCCGAAGCCGTTGTAGTGGAGCTGGCTACCTTCCGTGTAATTCACGATCTCCGGCGGCGCCATGTGAAGGTCTGAAGCCTTGCCTTCGCGGAGCTTACCGAGCGCCCTGAAAAGCTGCTCGTCCAGCTTCTCGATTACGTCCTTCTCGACAACGCTTCGCATATTGTCTACCCAGGCGAATTCCTTCTGGTACGTCGTCTGATTGTAGGCGGCCAAGATTTCCGCGCACTTGGCCTGAAGAGTGGTGGGACCAACGTCACACGTAATGGAAAGACTATCCTTGCCCGCCACGAACCGCGCAAAAGTTCCGTTGCTGGGCGTGCCACCGGCGACTCTTGCCAGGTCGCGCAGCATATCGACGCCGAACTCCTGAAGGTCGCTGTCCTTGCTCGCCTGGACCCGCTTTTGAAATGTAACGGCATCGGGCGTGGCGAGGTCGAGCGTGCGCAGGTTTCCGCGCGGACCGGTATTTAATGTGACCTTTAATCCAAATTGTCGCTCAAACGCATCATCGCCGAGCGCGATGTGGACGTGGCCGAAACAGATCGCGAGTATCCTTATGCTTGCCGGCACAAAAATCACCGCACCAGCGCCGCCTGTGAAAATGCCCTCCGGAATTTCACCAAACCCTTCCGCGATGAAGGTGCGCCAGCCGGGAGGGTTGGAGTAGATTTGACCTACAAAGACTTGTGCTCCTTCGATGCCTCCCCAGGTGCGCTGCTGAAGAGCCCTGGCCGCGCCGGGAGCAAATGTCTCCGTAAACGCATTTGCAATCGTGCGGCCTTGACGAAGCAGGCGGATATTGAGGGTTCGCATCGCCATTTTAAGCTCCCATACTCACCCGCCATTGGCCGGTCAGGAGCTTTTGCATGAGGCCGCGTTTTTGACGCGTCACAGACGCAACCATTCTTTCGGTTGCATCCAAATCGCTGCGCGCAGCATTCAACAAGTTTACAATTCGACGTTGCTCATCGAGTCCAGGAAGAGGCAAGTGCAATGCCGCAAGATCGTCGTAGTAAGTGCGTTGCCTGACGCTGCCCGAGCCGCCACTGGTAATGTAATGAGCCCACCATTGTGTTTTTCGTAAATGGTTAAGGTAGTCGGGCTCCAGGCCGTCTGTTTTGCAGGCGAAGGCGACGTAGTCAGGACTGACGAGAACGTCCGTCTCGCCCTCATTCATGGCGATGGAGCCGACATTTATGCGCATGGGATTGTAAGCAAAAGCGCGAGACGGCAGTCGCTTGTACCTGCTAATGTCCTTGGCGACAGAGTGCTCGCGCATAGGCACAATGCCGCGAGAATTTGTAACCCCCATCACCATTTCACGCCCGAGGGCCAAGTCGGTATTCCGATCCGACAGCTCGAACGTAACCTCGGACAGGCGCCGTGGCCGCCAATTAGCTCTTTTCCTATCTAAGCGCAGCGATCCAAAAAGCAGTCCCGATCTCAGAACGTCGAGCCGCTGTTGCTTTGCCGCTCGCAGCTTCCCATACTTTTGAATAGCCTCATCCCAGGTTTGTAGGAGTCCTGCTATCCAGCGCTGCTCAGCCATCGGCGCGAGCCAAACCTCTATTTTCGACAGGTCTGGAGCATGGATGTGGACTATCGACTGACCTTTTCCAAGACAACCCTTTTGCCTAATGGCATCATCGGTGCTTAGCGCATGGGCTAAGAAGGAGGGATCTTGTCCGTGACCACGAAGAATTACTGTGTCGCTGCCAACGACGGCTTTCCCCTCGCCTAGGTAGGCCGTAGCTTTACCGATATCTTCCTGTGTTTCTCCTGATCCAGCAAAGATTATGTCACCGTGTTCAATCGCGAATGCTTTGCTTGCTATCTCCGCGCTGACGCGTGAACGTAGTTCATAAATGGTGTTGCCATACGTCGTATATATTTCGGCGTAGCGCAGGCACGGGATACCAGTGTCCGCCAACTCAGACTTAGATATTCCACTTCCCTTGTGGAAACGACCGAGCTTCCCAAGCGAATAGCGTCCGACGGGAAGACTCTTGCCCGCTAATTTATCTTTCGCATCGTTATCGTGTACCAACGTCCAGCTCCTTCAGGTAGCCGGCCATGCGCTTGCGGACATCGGCCAGCTCGGCTTCGAGGGCGTTGATTTCCTTCTGGACGGCGGCAACGTCGATTTCTTCCTCCGGCTCGAACGTATCGACATAACGCGGGATGTTGAGGTTGAACTCGTTCTTCGTAATCTCTTCGATACTTGCGCGGTGCGAGAATTTGTCCACGTCCTTGCGCTTGCGGTAGATCTCGATGATTTGAGTGATGTGACTCTCTTCGAGCAGGTTTTGCGTTTTGCTCGGGGTGAAGTCGCGGCTTGCATCAATAAACAACACGTCTTTACGCCTTTCATTTGCGCCGCCTTGCTCGCGAGAGCGGTCGAAAACCAGAATGGCAACCGGAATGCCGGTCGTGGTGAAGAGGTTGGCTGGCAGCCCGACGACGGCATCGAGCAGGTTTTCTTCGATGAGGGCCTGACGGATTTTGCCTTCCGCACCGCCGCGGAATAAAACGCCATGGGGCACGATAACGGCTACGCGGCCGGCTTCGCGCTTGGCGATCTCGATCATATGCGTAATGAAGGCGTAGTCGCCCTTGGACTTCGGCGGTATACCGCGCCAGAAGCGATTGTACTGATCCGTGTCGGCATGCTCCGCGCCCCACTTGTCGAGTGAGAAGGGGGGATTGGCCACCACGACATCGAACTTCATAAGGTGGTCGCCCTCGATGAGGGCCGGGCTGTTGAGCGTATCGCACCATTCGATGCGAGCGGCGTCTTTCGAATGCAGGAACATGTTCATACGCGCGAGCGCCCAAGTAGCGCCGTTGACCTCCTGGCCATAGAGCGCGAAGTTGTCAGAACCCACTTCCTCGGCTGCGCGGACGAGCAGCGAGCCGGACCCACAGGCGGGGTCGCAGATCGTGTTGCCGGGCTTGGGGCTTGCGAGCTTGGCCAGCAGCCTTGAGACGGCCGCAGGCGTGTAGAATTCTCCCGCCTTCTTGCCGGCATCCGAAGCAAACCGGGAAATCAGATAAATGTAGCACTCGCCGATGATGTCCTCCGTGACGCGGGAAGGACGCAAGTCCAGCGCAGGCTTGTTGAAGTCCTCCAGCATATTCTTGAGACGGCGGTTGCGGTCCTTGGCGCGGCCAAGGTTTGATTCTGAATTGAAATCGATATTGCGGAACACGCCTTCCAATTTCGCACGGTTCGCATCCTCGATTTTTTCCAGCGCGATGTTGATCAGCTCGCCGATATTGGCTTCGTTGCGCTTCTCAAAAAGGTCGTAGAAGCTCGCGCCCTTGGGCAGAACAAACCGCTCGCGCTCCATGCGGCGGCGGATACGGACATCGTCGCCGCCGAACTGTTTCTTGTATGACTCAAAGTGGTCGTTCCAGAGATCGGAAATGTATTTCAGGAAAAGCATCACAAGGATGTAGTCCTTGTATTGCCCGGCATCGACGACACCCCTGAAGGTGTCGCAGGCGGCCCACGCTGTCTGATTGATTTCTTGCTGGGTAATTTTATCGTTCATCTTTGCTATCCTCGTATCGTGTGCATCGGAGCGGGTTTTGCGGCCCGCCCCGAAGGCTCCAATCAGACCACGCCGCAGGGCGGATTAAACTTCAGGCGCAACTCGCGCTCGATCGACATGCGGTTGCGTTCATCGACGTAGATGGCAGCGACCGCCAATTGCGCGTGCCCCTGACGCTGCCAGGCCGGTGCCCGGTCGTGACAGCTAACACGGTCCTGGATATTGCCGGACTCGCCGATATCCACGACGATCCAGTTTGATTGAGCTGAGCGACCGAGAATCACATAGACGCCCGAACGCGCCAGCAGACCGCTGACGTTGCCGAAGGGACCTTCGGCATGGTAGTTTCCGATTTGGATGGACATGCTTAACCTCATGAGTTTGTCCGTTCTGATTTGCCCGATTGTCCTTGCCGACAACGGGCACCCGATTGCCCAGCTCCATTGCCGTGGGGCTGGGCATTTCGCATCTGCCGGAGCAGGGCGAAACTTGTGAGCGCGAGTTTCTTGTCCGCGAGTTGGTGCATGAGCGCACACTCGCGTCGCGCCAGAGAGTCGATTTCGACGATGATTTTCTGGGTGGCGAGGTCCGGCACGTGGACCTCCAGCTCATCAAGGCAGGTTTTGGGAACCATCCGCAGGCGCGTACCGCGGGCGCATCGGTCGAAATACTGCTGGGATGCGGACTGATTTATGCACCACGCGAGGTACTTGCCTGAAATCAGGGTCGGTTTGGGACGCAATACTATCAGCGGCAGGACAGCAATTGCGGCGCTGTTGGTATCGCCCTCAATAGCGACTGCAGTGTTGCGCTCACCGCGCGACCGGAACAGCACATCACCCGCACGAGCCCAGTAACGTTCAAATGACGGCCCAAGTGCATAAAGAGGCGCTTTGGATGGGTCAAAGTCTTCGTCTCCCCTCAAGTCGCCAAGCTGAATTACCGGGACACCAATAGCTGGTGTGGGCTCCAAGCGGGTCCGTGCCGTGTAGCCCATTTGCACTTCACATACATCAGAGAGTGCGTATCTTTTTACGCTGTAGGTCATGCTACAGAATTATCCCAGTTCCCTCGGCGCGTCAATATAATATTTCTGTAGGCATACCTACAGAGTATATTTCTTTAAACACAAGTCCTTGGTAACTTGTTTTCTCACTCGAAGGTAGGTCGCCGACGATCGTTTCCCCATCTACGATTTCTTAGCCGAAAGGGAGCACCGATGCCGCAGCAGACAATTTCGTTCATTCTCGCAGGAAGGACACTACTGGCCCGCGAGCCAGAGGCATCGGCCGGCGAGGCTTACGATGATGAACTGCAAATATGGGTCCGCAAAGATAGTGGTGAGCCAGTTATCGAAGCTCTACGAAGAGGCCCGGAGGCCTCTCGCTTTGGGGAGACACCGATAACTGAGACCAGAGAAGGTGCCGATCAGTCTGAAATTACCGATGTCACAGTATCTCGCTTTGGCGAGACTACCTTGACAAAAACAAGCGAGGGAACGGATCAGAGCGAGGGGCTCGCTGCGGTAGGTTCGCCGTTCGGAGAAACTTTAATTACCCGATCACAGGAGGGCACTGATCGTTCGGAGATTACCGAAAGACTCGCTTCTCGCTTCGGAGAGACACGGCACACAGCAAATCGAGAGGGCGTCGACCAATGAACCTCTGCGTTTAGCCGTACAACGCGCCAATGCTGCTAATATTGACTTCAAGTGCTGATTTCACCGCTGATTACCTGATTGTTGAATTGATCAAACAGCAGCGGCCTTACTTTCGTCTCAATGTCGAAGATTTAGGCCGTGCTGAATTCACCTTCCAGGCAAACGAACACAAGGTCACCAAGAGCATCCGCGTTGGATCGAGGTTAGTGGACCTGGAGCAGGTGCGCTCTGTTTGGTACCGGCGGTCAATCAGCCCAACCCCGACGCCGGGGCTTCATCCGAACGAAGCGCATTTCCTAGCCGGAGAACTTAGGCATCTTGTCAGCGGGCTAGTGGCGAATCCAACAATACTCTGGGTAAATCCAATAGCTCAGGTTGCGACCGCTGAACTTAAATTGCACCAGC
>JAEUKM010000119.1 GCA_016793085.1 Rhodospirillaceae bacterium | reverse complement strand
GGGCCCGGTGGCGCCGTCCGGCGTCAAAAAGCTGGTGGTAAAGCGTTGAAATAGCTTATGTATTTGGCGCGGATTCCGGTCCAATCCGGCTGCTTTCCGCCTTGACGGACCCCAGGCCCAAAGGTACAAACCGCGCCTTCCGGAAGGCGGGTGCGAACCCGCCCGATCCCTTTTGATGAGGTACCACATGGCCCGCCGTTGCGCCGCATCCGGCCGAGGCGTTCAGTCTGGCAATAACGTCAGCCACGCCAACAACAAAACCAAGCGCCGGTTCCTGCCGAACCTGCACCCGGTCACCATGCTGAGCGACGCCCTGCGCGTGAAGGTCCGCCTGCGTTTGACCAACCATGGTCTGCGTACGGTCGAGAAGCGCGGCGGCATCGACGCCTTTCTGCTGTCGACCCCGGACGCCAAGCTGGAGCCCGAAGCGCTGACCTTGAAGCGCCGCGTGAAGAAGGCCAAGGCCGCGCAAGCTGCCGCCTAAGGGCCGCCGCCTGAGCGTTCACGCCGATCGAGATTAAAAAAAGCCCGCTGGTTCAGCGGGCTTTTTTATTGGCCGGGTTTCGTCGGCAGGCTTTAGATTTTCGTCAGCAGCGCCAGGCCGATCTGCACCCACATCGCCGTCAGCGCCAGCCAGCCCACGACAAAGGCCAACGCGCGGTGGCGCACGTTGTTGTAGCTGAGGTGGACAATACTTTGGGCAAGGCGCGCCAACGCATAGACCCACGCCGTGATGTACAAGGCATCGGTGGTGGCCTGAAGTGCAAAGGCCGACAGGCACGCGGCATAAAACACAATCGGCGCTTCGAACAGATTGGCGTAGTGGCGCACCACCACGGCGGTGGCTTCGGGTTCGGTGGCGCCCTGGAACGCCACGTAGAATTTCAGCGGCACGTCGCGCCCGTTGATGGTGCGCATGCGCGCCACCACCAGATGCATGAACCCGACGATGCAGAGGCCAACCACCACCATCATCGGCAGGAAAATCAAAGCTTGGTTGAATGTCATTTCCATCACGGCCTCCCCAGTCCGGTGATCGATCAGCCGGTCATCCCGGCGCTTTCAGTGTAATCGCCCGCTTAGTGTAATCGTGATGCCTTCCTCGCCCAAGGCGTTCCCGGCGGCATGCGCGGGGCTGGGATGGGGAATGGGCGTTATCCGGCCCGCATCGGCCATGCGACGCATCGCTTCGTCCCAGCCGGGCAAGACCGTGGCAGGCCACTCAAAACGCACGGTGGAGGATTCGTCGCACCAGTTCACGAGGTGCGGCATGGCCTTGGCGTGCGCCCCCGAGAGCATGAAGGTTTTCATGGCGTTTTCGTCGCGCCACACGGTGACGGTCCAGAAGGCTTCACCGCGCCGTCCCAATGTCAGCGCCAGGCAACCGTCTGCGCGGCGGACCTGCAGCAAGGCCATGAGGGCCCTGTACAGGAACGCCGGCAGATAACGGAGCGAACGCAGACGCAGGCGTGTGACGGATGCGACAGGCATATCGCTTTCGCTTAGCGCGCGGCCTCGGCCACGTTGGTGGTCTTGGGCGTGAAGGCTTTGCGCGTCAGCCCGATGTTGGCTTCAACCACCGTCTGCATGTCGTAAGCGACCGACGTGGTTTGCGCTTCCGTGCACACCGGTGTGGCGCGCGCGCCTTCGCCCTGGCGCAGAAGGCCGAGGCAGAGGTTGTGCAGGGCGACGACGCGGTCGTAGCCCTTGGCGTTTTCGAGCGCGCGTTCGGCGAACTTCACGGCGCGGCCGGTGTGGCCGATGACCAGGGCTTTGGTGGATTGAGACGCGGCAATCGACTCTTTGGGCCAAAGGAGGGTGGGCGTGCGCTGGTCGGCCTGGGCCGAACCGGCAGCCCCGGCGGAAAGGCTGAGAACCAGAGCTAACAAACTGATACGTAAGGGGTTTTTGGCACGGCTCATGGCAATCTCCTGTTGCAATGCAACATAATGCACTGGTGTATTATTGCAGTGCAATATGTCTAACAGGGTTACAAATATGATAAAAAGATTCCGAATAGTAGACGGAGACTTTGTATATGAGATACATAAAAAACGAATACACGAACTTTGAGGGGATTACCCGTGAGCGATATGGATTGGAGCGCGCTGCGCGATTTCTTGGCGGTGGCCAAGACCGGCAGCCTGTCGCGGGCGGCCCGCGACTTGAAAATCAGCCAGCCGACCTTGAGCCGGCGCGTTGCCGCACTCGAGGAGCAACTGGGCACGCGCCTGTTTGTGCGCACACCGCGCGGACTTTTGCTCACTGACGACGGCGAAGGCGTGCTGGAAGGCGCGCGGCGCGTCGAGCAGGAGGCGCTGTCCATCGAGCGCAAGGCCGACGCCTCGCAGCAGACGCTGACTGGCACCGTGCGCATTTCCCTGACCGAGGGCCTCGGCACCATGTGGCTGCCGGGCAAGCTGGCGGCGTTTCATGTCAAGCACCCTGGCCTGTGCGTCGAAGTGCTGGTGGATAACCGCGCGGTCGATCTGGTGCGGCGCGAGGCCGACATCGCCGTGCGCATGTTCCGGCCGACACAGGCCGATCTCATCGCCAAGCGTGTCGGCGATGTGGTGATGGGCCTGTACGCCACAAAGGGCTACCTCGCCAAAAACGGCCGCCCCGAAACGCTGGAAGATTTAAAGCAGCACACGCTGGTTAGTTTCGATGAAAGCATGGGCGCCAACCCGGCGGTGCAGAAGCTGGAAAGCAATTTCGTGCGCGAGAAGATCGTGCACCGCGCCGGCAGTTTCCTGGGCCAGTTGTCGGCCACGCGCGCTGGCATCGGCGTCGGCGTACACGACTGTTTCCTGGCCGCGGGCTACCCCGAGCTGGAACGCCTGATGCCGCGCTGGTTTCATCACCGGCTGGAAGTGTGGCTGGTGACACACCCCGACGTGCGCCGTAGTGCCCGCATACGGGCCGTGTACGATTTCCTGTGCGATGCTTTCGCGGAAGACCGCGCGCTACTGCTGGGCGAAGAGCCGGGCCTGAAGAAGGCGGCTTAAGCGATTATCGCCACGCGATTCCTTATTGTCGTACTACGAACAGCGTAGTACGTATAATGGATGATTTTGTCATACGCGACGGCGGCGACGCGCCGATTCGCCGAAGACGGCGATCCGCGCAAGTTTCGTGGGCTCGATGCCGACAAGGCGTGCGAACTTTTGGCGGCATTGAACGCCGCCAAGTCCCTGGACGACATCAGCCCTTTGAAGCGCGTGGGGTTGCATCCTCTCAAAGGCGACCGGCGCGGGCAGTGGGCAATGACCGTCAACGCCGGTTGGCGGATATGCTTCAAGTTTGCCGACGGGAATGCGGTGGATGTTGAAATTGTGGATTATCACTAAGGAGAGACTGAAATGATGCCTGTCCATCCGGGTCGATTGTTGAAAGGCGAACTTGCCGAACGCGGCCTTTCGGCTAATCAGCTTGCGTTGGCCTTGCGTGTTCCGTCGGGCCGCATCACCGATATCCTGAATGGTCAGCGCGGCATAAGCGCCGACACGGCGTTGCGATTGTCGGCATTCTTCGGCAATTCCGCGGAATTCTGGATGACGCTCCAGACGCAGTATGAGCTTGCGCTCGAACGGAAAAAGCACGGAAAAAAGATCGCGGCGGAGGTCGGAAAAGCCGCTTAAGCGATCATCGCCGCGCGGTAGGACATGGCCTCGCGGATGTCTTCCTCGAACAGGTCGGTCAGTTCCTGCATCACCGCGCCGCCCAGTTCGTCGGCGTCCATCAGGGTCACGGCGCGGCGGTAGTAGCGCGTCACATCGTGACCGATCCCGATAGCCAGCAACTGCACCGGCGAGTAGTTCTCGATGTAGGCGATGACGTCGCGCAGGTGCTGTTCCAGGTAGTTGCCGGGGTTCACCGACAGCGTGGAATCGTCCACCGGCGCGCCGTCCGAGATCACCATCAGAATGCGCCGCTGTTCGCTGCGCGCGATCAGGCGGTTGTGCGCCCAGGCCAAGGCCTCGCCGTCGATGTTCTCTTTCAAAATGCCTTCGCGCAGCATCAGGCCTAAGTTCCGGCGCGCGCGCCGCCAGGGCATGTCGGCCGCCTTGTAGATGATGTGGCGCAGATCGTTCAGGCGGCCGGGGTTGGCGGTTTTGCCGTGTTCGGCCCAGTGCTTGCGCGACTGGCCGCCCTTCCACTGGCTGGTGGTGAAGCCCAGAATTTCCACCTTCACGCCGCAGCGTTCCAGCGTGCGCGCCAGAATGTCGGCGGTCATGGCGGCGATGGTGATGGGCCGCCCGCGCATGGAGCCCGAGTTGTCGATCAGGAGACTGACCACCGTGTCGCGGAACTCGGTCTCCTTCTCGCGCTTGAAGGACAGCGAATGCATGGGGTTGGCGACGATGCGCGCCAGGCGGCTGGCGTCGAGTAATCCTTCTTCCAGGTCGAAATCCCAGCTGCGCTGCTGCTGCGCCATCAGGCGGCGCTGCAGGCGGTTGGCCAGGCGCGAGACGACGCCCTGCAGGTGCGCCAGTTGCCGGTCGAGTTGCAGGCGCAGGCGGTTCAGTTCGTCGGGGTCGCACAGATTGGCCGCGTCTTCCACCTGGTCGAACTGGGTGGTGTAGACCTTGTAGCGCGACTGGCCGCGGCCTTCGTTGTGCCCGGCCTTGGGGCGCATCTGCTTGCCGTCCGAGCCCGGCTCCATGGCCGATTCCAGCAGCGACGCCGTCTGGCTGTCCTGCTCGTCCTCGGCGGCTTCGCCGTCGGCTTCCTCGGCGCCGGTCTGGCTTTCGCTTTCGCCTGCGGCGGACTCCTGGTCCTGTTCCTGCTTGTCGCTGCCTTCGTCTTTTTTGGCCTGGTCCTCGGTCTCAGCGCCGGCTTCCGTTTCCTCGTCGTTGAGGTCGCGCCCGCCGTCGTCTTTTTCCAGTTCCAGGTCTTCGATCACTTTGCGCAAGATATCGGCGTAGGCCTTCTGGTCGCCGAGATTCTTTTTCAGCTCATCCAGGTGCTTGTCGAGCTTGCGGCCGAACTCAGCCTCGAAGATGCCTTTCACGTGCGCGCTGGTGGGCCCCAGCTTGAAGCCGCCGCAGCGGTCGTGGATCAGCACTTTCAGCGCATCACCCATCTGCACCTGAAAGAAGGTGCGCGCCATGGCATAGCCTTCCAGCGTCAGGCGTTGCTCCAGTGCTTCGCCGATGTTCTGCGCGACACCCTGATAGTGCGCGACACCCAGGGCTTCGACCCGGCTTTGCTCCATGGCGTTGTAAGCGTCCACCGCGTCTTTGCCCACGGGCATGCGCCGGGCGTGAACGCCTGCGTTGTGATGCTTGAGGCGCAAGGCCATGGCGTCTGCGGCCCCGCGCAGGCGCACCACGTTCTCTTTGGTCAGCTTCTGCGGCGGCAAGGGCAGGCGCACTTCGCCGGTGGGGGCCGCGCCGAGTTTCTGGTTATTGGCGATAGGCGTGAAAACAACCGTGGCGTCCTCGCGGCCAGAGAGCGCCTTCACCACGGCTGCCGTCGCCGTCTTGAAGGCTTCGGTCTTCGACGGTCCGCGTTCGGGATAGCTCTGGTACTGGTTCGTTGCCACGTTAGATCATTTAAGCGGCTTCGATGGCCGCACCCGCCACGTCCTGGCCGAAGCAGCGCTGATAATACTCGGCGATGGTGGCGCGCTCGGTCTCGTCGCACTTGTTCAGGAAGGTCACACGAAATGCGTAACCGACGTCTTTGAAAATCTGATTGTTCTCAGCCCAGCTGATCACCGTACGCGGCGACATGACGGTGGAGATGTCGCCCGCCATGAAGCCTTGGCGCGTCAAGTCGGCTACGTCGACCATGGCCGAGATGGTCTTCTTGCCTTCTTTGGTGTTGTAGCCCTGCACCTTGGAGAGGACGATATTCGTTTCCGCGTCGTGTTCCAGGTAGTTCAGCGTGGCGACGATGTTCCAGCGGTCCATCTGGCCCTGGTTGATCTGCTGCGTGCCGTGGTACAGGCCCGTGGTGTCGCCCAGGCCCACTGTGTTGGCGGTGGCGAACAGCCGGAACGCTGGATTGGGCCGGATCACCTTGTTCTGGTCGAGCAAGGTGAGTTTGCCTTCCACTTCCAGCACGCGCTGGATGACGAACATCACATCGGGGCGGCCGGCGTCGTACTCGTCGAACACCAGGGCCACCGGGTGCTGCAACGCCCAGGGCAGCAACCCTTCGCGGAACTCGGTCACCTGCACGCCGTCGCGGATCACGATGGCGTCCTTGCCGATCAAATCGATGCGGCTGATGTGGCTGTCCAAGTTGATGCGCAAGCACGGCCAGTTCAGGCGCGCGGCCACCTGCTCGATGTGCGTGGACTTGCCGGTGCCGTGGTAGCCCTGCACCAGGACGCGCCGGTTGAAGGCGAACCCTGCCAGGATGGCGATGGTGGTGTCATGGTCGAAGCGGTACGCCTTGTCGATCTCGGGCACGTGCTCGTCGCGCTCGGAGAAGGCGGGAATTTTCATGTCGATGTCGAGGCCGAACGCCTCGCGCGCGGAGACCTGGCGGTCGGGCGTCTTCACGCCCAAATCGCTTTTTGCCGCCTCGGACTTCTTGCTCATCACGCTCTCCAAACACGCCAGGGCCGCCGCAAATAGCGGCGGATTAAGGGTGTTTTATGGCATGGCCCTCGTTTCCCGCGCAATGCGGGTTTCAAATCCGTAAGGATAGGGAATACCAGGACAATTCGGGGGCTTTCGGCCGGGCTTTAAAGCCCCTTGGTCCAGCCGCCGTCGGCGGTGAGGGACGCACCGATCAGGTTGGCCGCGCGGTCCGAGGCCAGGAACACGATGAGCCCTGCGATGTCCTCGGGCTCGGCCAGTTTTCCCAACGGAATCTGGCTGGTGTAGTCCTTCTCCACCTCGGCCACCGTGCGCTGCGAGGACTGCGCCAGCCGGTTCATCAAGGTCGTCCAGCGTTCGGTGCGGGTCGGGCCCGGGTTCAGCGCGTTCACCACCACGCCGTGGGGGGCCAGTTCCTCGCCCAGGCCGCGCGTGATCGCCAGCAGAGCCGCGTTGGCGGCCGAACCCGGCAACAGGCGAGGGCTCGGCTGCAGGCCGGTGTTGCCCACCACGTTGACGATGCGCCCATATTTTTGCGCGATCATGCCGGGGATGACGGCACGCATCATGCGGATGGTGCCCATGACTTTTAACTCGAAGCTTTCCTGCCAGACGCGGTCGGGAATTTCCCAGAAGAGGCCGCCCTGGGATGCGCCCGCGGAGTTGATGAGAATGTCGATGCGCCCAAAGGTTCTGATAGCCTCGGCGACAGCGCCCTCGGCGGAGTTTTCCTGCGTCAGGTCCACGGGCAGCACCAATGATTCCGCGCCGTGTGCGGTGTAGAGATCGCCCGCCAGCTTGTTCAGGTCGTTGGTGTTGCGCGCGGCCAGCACCAACTTCACGCCCTCAGCGGCCAGCTTGCGGGCGCTCGCCGCCCCCATGCCACGGCTGGCGCCGGTTACCAGCGCCACTTTGTTTTTCAAACCCAGGTCGATGGGAGTCTCTCCTTTGGCCGGGTGAGTGTGGCGTGCTTACGCCTTCGAGGTACGCCGCAACGCCGCCGAGAGCACTTGATACGCGCTGTTGATGGTCTTCATGCGCGCTTCGGCGTCTTTCGCGCCGCCGTGCTTGTCCGGGTGGTGCTGCTTGACCAAAGCTTTATAGCGGTTCTTCAACTCCGCCAAGGTCAGGGGGCCCTCGAGATCGAAAACTTTCAGGGCTTTCCGCTCCTCGGATTTCAGGCCCACGTCCTCGGCCCAGGATTTGGCGTGCGCGCGTTTGCGCTGCTTGGTGTCGAAGGCGGTGCCGCTGCCCAGGTCTAACGGGTCTTTGATGTCCGCGCGGGTCCAGGGCCGTGCTTTCTTGGCGGTCGCGGTGTTGCTGCCGAGTGGCCAGGTGGGCCGGTCCCAGGTGGTGACGCGCCGGATTTCGGCCTCGATGTCCTGGGGCGACATGTGGATGTGAAAATCCCATTTCGCGTTGTATTGGCGTACATGCTCCAGGCAGAACTTCACGTAGCTGGTCAGCGTGCGGTCCTGCGGAGCGCGGTAGACGCCTTCCGCCGCGCAGCCGGCCCAGGCGCACGGGCAGGCGCCGGGGTTTGCGCGGTTCAGGGGTGCGGCGGCTTTAACGCGGCTCATCAGCTACTATCCCGCGCAGGGCGGTTCCTTCCAATCTTGTTTCTTGGCCCGCTTTGTGCTTCCTCCGTGGCCGGTACTGGAATAGGCCATGACGCATGGGCGAATATCGCGACCGGATGGCGGCAAAGTTGAACGCGGGCCTGAACCCCGCGCGGCTTGAGTTTCACGACGATTCCGCGCGCCATGCGGGCCATGCCGGCGCAAGCTCCGACGGCCGGGGCGAAACGCATTTCAAAGTGATCATTGTTTCTGATGCGTTTACGGGCCAGTCGCGCGTCGCGCGTCAGCGTCTCGTGTATGGCCTTGTCGCCGACGAACTGAAAGAGCGCGTACACGCGCTGGAACTGGTCTTACGCGCGCCGGATGAAGGCTGAGATCAGCCTTGGGTTCCAGCGGCGGGTTCTTTCTTGGGGCCAGTATAGAACTTCGGGAATTCGCGCTCGACGATCACGTTGTCGGACGCCCAGGCGTGGCATGAGTCCATAATCGGCGGCGGCCGTTGCGTCGCCGGATCTTTCTGGTCCTTGCGGAGTTGCCTCCAGCGCTTGCCGGCCGAGGTTTGGAACGCCGTGGTGGCGATGGGCCCCAGCAACTCCATCAGATGCGTGCAGCCCCGGGTGCCGCCGAACTTCTCTTTCACGGCGCGGTTAAAGCCCGCCACCATGCGCATGCCGATCAGTTCCTTGAACTTCGGCGTGATGTCGGGGCAGATGCGGAACGGCGAAAAGTCGGTGACGGCCACGGCATCGACAATCGTCATGTTATCGCTAAAGGTGACGCGCAGGCCCATGCCGTGCAGCGGTTCGCCGGCCTTAATGCCGCCGCGGTCTTTGTTGTCGAAGTCGAAGGTTTTCACGTCCGTCATCCAGCCGTCCACGTCCCACAGGCCGTCTTCGCGCTCGAAGCCCTGGCAGGTGACGGTGCGGGTGTGAAGGTGTTTACGTCCGACGGCGGAAGCGGGTAGCGGCATGAGGTATGGTCCGGCAAAATGAAAGCGGCCCCGAAGCGGGGGTTTATGTCATGTAGGGGAGAAAACGCCCCCGGTATAGGGCGTTTTCCAAAACGGAGTTATGCAGTAACCGCCGGGTAGGGGTGCTTTTAAGCCGTCCCGTAATTCTCGCCGTAAATGAAGGCGTTGCGGTCTTTCAGGTCTTGTTCCAGTTCGGTATTGGCCACGGCGTAGAGGTCGCGGACCGAGACCATGCCCACCACCTTGGCGCCCTCGACGACAGGCAGATGGCGGTAATTGTGCTCGCGCATCATGCGGATGGCGTCGGCGGCCTCGTCGTTGGGCGATAAGGTATCGGGGTCCGCCGTCATGATGTCGCGGCACAGCGAGGTATCGGGGTTTAAG
>JAEUKM010000099.1 GCA_016793085.1 Rhodospirillaceae bacterium | reverse complement strand
CCCGGCCTTCACGGTCGTCACCTTCGGCGGCTTCGATCTCTTCACCTGGGGCCAGCGCGAGGTGGACCTGACCGAACTGAAACGCCCCGAGGACGTGAAACCCTCCAGCGTCGTCGATGCCGAACTGCCGGTAGGTTTTCCCATGCGGCGCTATCAGCAGCGCGTCAACGGCTTCATCCTGGATGGCTTTTACTGCGCGCCGATCCGCGTGCCGCTGGCCGACGTGGAAGCCATGCGCAGCGAAAGCCTGAAAACGCTGTCCATCGACCACTGCCCGCCCGACCGCGCGCAGCAAGCCTTCGAGATGGCGCGCAAAGACCGGATGGTCGCGCATATTGATACTGACATGGAAAAAAAGTTCGCCGACATTCCCGCCGCGCGGCCCAACCCTGAGAACTCGGCCAACGTCGATAACCTGAACGCGGCGCGCAGCATGCTGGTGAACTTAAGCAACCGCAAATACGGCACCAAGCAGAACTGGCTGCTGGCGCTCAAGAACACCAACCACGACGTCGTCGTGGTGGACGCCTTCTACAACGGCAACCAGGCCCTGACCAAAGCCGAGGTGAACGGCCTGAAATACAAAAAGATGGGCGCGCGCCGCATGGTGATGGCCTGGATCGACATCGGCCAGGCCTCGGACGACGCCTACTACTGGCAGCGCGAATGGCAGGTCGGCAATCCGTCGTGGCTGACGGCCTTGGACCGCACCAAGCCCGGCAAGTATCACGTCGAGTTCTGGAACCCCGCCTGGAAGGCGATCGTCGGCAAGACATACGCCGGTCTGGTCGATCTCGGATTTGACGGCATCGTCATCGCCGGCGTTGAAAGCTACCGGCGCTGGGAATTCATGACGCCGGTGAACTGACGCGCTTGCGTCACGTCGGCGAACGCCGGGGTCCAGGGGTCACAAACTCTGTTGCGATTATTTGCTCTGGATTCCGGCTCGCGCTTCGCTTGGCCGGGATGACGGGGCGCGCTTCGCTTATCCCGTCACTTTCTTGATGGCCAGGCCCAGGCCCGCCAGAAGTTTCGGGCCCATGGCGCCGCCGTCGCCTTCCATCTTCTGCGCGATCACCAAGCGCAGCGTCTCGACATGCAGCTTGACGATTTCCATACGCGGATCGTCCAGGTCGTTGCCCTGGATTTCGATGAAGCGGCACAACTGGCTGCCCACGGTGGTCATCAGCGGGTAGTTGAAGCTGCCGCCCTGCCCTTTGATCTCGACCGTCTTGTCGTACAACCTCTCGATATGCGCCGCACGGTTTGGCTTATCTTTCAAAGCCACATCGCACAGTTCGCTGAGCTTATCGAGATCGCCGCCGACCCACTTCAGATAGTCGCCCTTCATGCCGACGATCTTGGCTTCGGCGGCGCCGACCAGACTGGGATCTATGGAGAGCGCCACACCGGCATCAATCTGCTTCTTACGGAGATTGTTGGGCGGCGTAATGAACTTAACGGATGAATCAGACATTCCGGAACGGTCCTTACAGGTGGGGCAGTGTACCCTGAATTGGGGGGCTGTAAAACCCTGTCTCGCGGTCACGGGCCGCCACAGCCCTGCCCACTTTCGCAAGTTGTCTGGTTTATAGGACGATCAGGGTGGCCAGCCCCAGGAACGTGAAAAAGCCCACAATATCGGTCACGGTGGTCAGGAACACCCCCGCCGAGGCCGCCGGGTCGGCCCCGAATTTGTTGAGTGTGAGCGGGATCATGATGCCCGCGAAACCGGCCACAGTCAGATTGATCATCATGGCCCCGGCGATGGCGAGGCTGAGAAAAATGTCCTCGAACCACAGCCAGGCCATGGCCCCGACAATGGTGGCGAACAGCAGGCCGTTGATCATGCCCACGAACAGCTCGCGGCCGGTGACACGCAGCGCGTTGCTGGCGTTCAGGTCGCGGGTGGCCAGCGCGCGCACCGCAGTCGCCAGGGTCTGGGTGCCGGCGTTGCCGCCCATGCCCGCCACAATGGGCATCAGAACCGCAAGCGCGGCCAGTTTGGCGATGGAATCCTCGTATAGCCCCACCACCGACGAGGCCACGAAGGCCGTGACGAGATTGATGGCCAGCCACGGAAAGCGCGAACTGGCGGTGCGGATAATGGCGCTGTAAAGGCTCGACACATCGGCGTTGCCGACACCGGCCATTTTCAGAATGTCTTCCTCGGCTTCCTCTTCGATGACGTCGACGATGTCGTCAATCGTGATCTGGCCCACCAGCCGCCCCGACTTGTCGACCACCGGGGCCGAGACCAGGTTGCGCTGCTTGAACAGGAAGGCCACGTCCTCGCGGTCCAGATCAAGGGCGATCGGCTCCACGTCCTCGTCGGTCAGGTCTTTCATGCGCTCGGGACGCTTGGAGCGTAAGAGGCGCGACAATTCAACCTGCCCTTGCGGGCGGTTGCGCGGGTCGACCACAAAGACGACGTAGAACTTCTCGGGCAGGTTCTGGACAGCGCGCATGTAGTCGATGGTTTCGCCCACGGTCCAATAGTTCGGCACCGCCACGAACTCGCGCTGCATCAGGCGGCCGGCAGAGTCTTCCGCATAGGCCAGGCCCTGCTCGATGAGCATGCGGCTGGCCTGGGGCATGCGCGCCGCCACCTGGGCGCGCTCCTCGGCTGTCAGTTTCGAGGCTACGTACACTGCATCGTCCGAATCAAGCTGGTCGAGGGCGGCGGCGAAATCCTCGAAGCCGAGCGCGTTCATCACCTCGTCGCGCACTTCCTCGGCCAGTTCCGGCAGCACATCGGGGTTGAAATCATCGCGGATGCTTTCGACCAGAAGCCGCCGGTCCTCGGCGTCCAGGCGCTCCAGCAAATCGGCCATGTCGGCGTAGTGCAGATCGCCGACCAGGTCGCGCACCCGCTGCTTGTTGTCGGCGCGCAAGGCCGCCGCCACTTCGTCCACGAATGCGGCATCGAGGCCGAAGGCTTCTTCGGTCTCCGGCGCGATCTGGCGGTGGGCGACGGGCTCGGCCATGACGGTTTTAGGGCGCCAACAGCTTGTAAAGAACGATCAGATGGCCATCGTAATCGACGAACGCGGTCTCGCGGCCTTTGGGCTTGCCGTCCGGCCCCGGCAAAGGTTGTTCGGGCACCACCTTCAGACCCAGTGCCCTGATTTTGGGGATCACACCATCAAGATCGTCGCAGTTGATGACCGTGGCGCTCATGTGCGGCAGCGGCGGACGCGGCAGGGTCACGCCGGTGACCTCCGTCAGCGCCATGGTGCGTTGTTGGGTGGGTGTATCGAGTGTGGCGAAGCGCAACTTCGCCTCTTTCGGGAACTCGAACACCGGATACGAATACGATGTCGGCAGCGACTCTTTCAGCTCGCTGACGGTAAAGCCCAGAATATCTCTGTAAATGCGCAATGAGCGTTCCATGTCTGCGACACAGAGGTTGATGCGCTTCAGCATGGGCATGGCGGCACCTCGGGCATGGGACCGTCCGGCCGGACGGCATCGTACTGGGTTTTGGGGCTGGCCCTCGCCGAACCGAACAGCGCGGCGCGGGCCTGTCTGCCCTAGACCTTTACGCGAGGCCGATCAAGCAAAAGTGAGGGGCTCTAAAAAAGGTGCGCGTTTTTTCCGCGGCAGTTGGGCTAACATGCCGCCGTCAGATTTTATCGGGGGACCGACATGATTTTACGGCGATCTTTTTTCGGTTTTGTGGCGGCGTCCGCCATGCTGCTGGCAGGTCAGGCTCAGGCCCAGACCAAAGGCCCCATTCTGGTGCTGGGCGGCACCGGGCAACTGGGCGCCGAAGTGGTGAAAGTGCTCACCGGCAACGGCGAGAAAGTCACCGTCTTCGCCCGGCCCGATTCCAAGCGCGATCTTCTGGCCAACCTGACCGTGGACTACGTGACTGGCGACCTGTTGAACGACGCCGAGGTGGCCGCGGCCATTAAGAGCAAGCCGTTCCGCGCGATCATCAACACCGTGCGGGTCGAGAACAACGATATCCATTTCTATGAAAAGATCATGACCAGCATCGCCGCCCACGCCAAGGCGGCGGGCGTGAAGCAAATCATCCACCAGAGTGCGGTAGGTGCGGGTGAGAACGTGAAGAACTTCGGCACGCTCGGCTGGGACAAGGTGCCGGGCCTCTTGGACCGCCTGAAGGACCAGGGGATTGGCGAGGACATTCTGATGAAAAGCGGGGTGGCCTATACCATCGTCCGCAACAGCCGCATCTGGCCCGCTGATACGCCCGCCACGGGCAAGGCCGTGCTGACGGAGGATCAGACCATCCTGACGCCCATGACCCGTATCGACCTGGCCAAGCTGACGGTCGGCTGCCTCGATAACAAGGCTTGCCTGGGCAAGATTTATCACGTCGAGGACAAGACCCTCACCTGGCCCCCGCCGCGGATGTAACCGGGCAGACCGACCTGGAGTGGCCTGCCAGCCGAAGCTGCAAAGCAGCGTAGGATGGTGCGGTCGAAAGGAATCGAACCTTCACGGGTTGCCCCACAGCGACCTCAACGCTGCGCGTCTACCATTTCCGCCACGACCGCACTAATCGAGGTATCGGGGCCTGAAAGCCCCCTGGCCCGAGGGCCACATGGTAAGGGGCCGGGGAATAGCAAATCGGCCCCCCCCATGCAACCCAACCTGTAGACAGACCCAGATAGGGGCTGCGAAACCCGCCCCGTGGCCTTAAATAGAGGCCCATGAACGACCATCTCGACCTTCCGGCGCTGTCCTGCGCCCCCGAAAGCCGCTGGCGGCCAGGGGCGGGCCCGGTGGAGCTGCGCCGGGCCGACGCGCCCGTGCCCTACCCCGAGGCCCTGGTGGCCATGGAGGCCCAGGTGGAAGCCATCCGGGCCGGAGCCCCCGACCGGCTGTGGCTGATCGAGCACCCGCCCCTGTACACCGCCGGCACTTCGGCCAACGCCGCCGACCTTCTGGCCCCGGATCGGTTCCCCGTGTTCCAGGCCGGACGCGGCGGCCAGTACACCTACCACGGCCCCGGCCAGCGGGTGGGCTATGTGATGATGGACTTGAAGCGCCGGGCCGCGACACCCCCCGGCCCCGATATCCGCTGCTACGTCCACGACCTGGAGGAATGGCTGATCCGCACCATCGCCCACTTCGGCGTGAAGGCCGAGCGCCGCGAGGGGCGCATCGGGCTGTGGGTGGACCGGGGCCATGGCCGTGAGGACAAAATCGCCGCACTGGGCATCCGGGTGCGGCGCTGGGTGACGTTCCACGGTGTGGCGCTGAACGTGAACCCGGACCTGACGCATTTCACCGGCATTGTGCCCTGCGGCATCAGCCAGCACGGGGTCACGTCACTTCACGATCTCGGCGTAAAGGCGACGATGGCCGAGGTGGACGCGGTGCTGACCAAAGAGTTTTCCACCGTTTTTCACGGCAAAATCGTCTGACATCCGACGGCTCGCCGCCTGCAAATGCAGGACGAATGCAGGTGGGTTACGGGAGTTGCGGGAATTCCGTGGAAAAAAAGTTATCCATCTTTTCCACTTAAAATCGCGCCCGGATCGGCCCAGACATCCGGGTGATATTTCTGCGTCCACTCCTGATATTCTTTGGGGTAGTCGGTCATCTTCTCCAACCGCCGCCCGGTGGCGTTGCCCAGCAAGTGCCCGGGCCGGTCGCCCATCTTCAGCCACGGCCGCCAACTGACGATACCGTTGAAGTGAACGTGGGTGGCGGTCTGCTTTAATTTCGCATCGTTCAGCTCGGTCAGCGTGGTCTGGTAGGTCGTCACCTCGTTGTAGGCGAAACGCGGCCCTTTGAACTCGGGCGGCGTGCCCACCATGGTTTCTTCCACAATCCACACATCGTTGTTCACCACCCGCGCGGGCAGGAAGCGGTGCGTGAACTGCAAACCGCGCGCGGCGGCCCCGGCCGCCTCAACGCCCTCGGCGGTGATCAAGACCGTGCTGGGGCCCATGCGCGTCTGCGGCACGGTCACCTTCTCGCCGGTGTAGGGGTTGTCGAAGGTTTCCAGCAACTGACCGGTATTCCAGTCGGTGAAGTAGGCCACCTCGAACGTGCGGCCCTCGAAGTTGCCGTCGGGCAATTTCTTATAGCGGCTGAAGGTGCCGCCGAGGACGCCGTACAGGGGCCTGATCTTGGCGTCGACGACGCCGTAGTACAGGCCCTTCACGTAGCCCATGCAGATGCGCTCATCCAAGGCGCCGCGCATTTTCTGGATGGCCGTGAGAAAGTCGGCCTTGTTGCCGAGGTCGAACCCCTTGGCCGTGGCCGCCTGTGCGGAACCCGCGCCCAACCCGCCGCCGAGGCCCGCCAGCGCAGCCGTGCCCAGGCTTAAAGCGCCGAACCCTAATGCCCCCACACTCAAAGCATGACGGCGCGAGGCTTGCGGTGATGCGGTGTCGGTCATGGCGTACTCCTGACGAATCAATGTTCGGCGATGAGTACAGCCGATCCGGTTGCCGAAGTCGATGGAGCCAAACTTGCTGATTATGGTTGGTTCATACATTGGACAGCGATAAAACCCACCCATGCCCGTTCAACCGCCGCCCGACAGCCTGCGCATCGTCACCGCCGAGCCCGCGCGCACCGGCGGCTACGCCTTGCTCGATTCCGGCGCGGGGCGGAAGCTGGAAAAATTCGGCGAGGTCGTGGTGGATCGCCCCGAGCCTCAGGCCATGTGGGCCAAACGGCTCTCCGACACTGAGTGGGCCAAGGCCCACGGCGTGTTCGACGGCGGCAGCGATGACGACGAACAGGGCAAGTGGGTTTACAAGAGCAACTCGCCGCAAAGCTGGACAATGGAGATCGGCGGCATCACCGCCGTGTGCCGCTTTAGCGCGTTCAGGCATATGGGCGTGTTCCCCGAGCAGGAACCGCACTGGGCCTGGATGGCCGAGCGCCTGAAACACGCACCCCCAACATCCGATGCGAAGCCCAAGGTGCTGAATCTGTTCGCCTACACCGGTGTCGCTTCATTGATCGCGGGCAAAATGGGCGCGGAAGTGACGCACGTGGACGCCTCGAAAAAATCCGTCGCCTGGGCGAAGGAAAACCAGACCGCCTCAAAACTTGAAAACGCCGGCATCCGCTGGATCGTGGACGACGCACGCAAGTTCACGGCGCGCGAGGTCCGGCGCGGCAAGACGTATCAAGGTTTGGTCATCGACCCGCCCAAGTTCGGGCGCGGGCCCGAGGGCGAGAAGTGGGAACTGTTCGACCACCTGCCCGAATTGATGCG
>JAEUKM010000096.1 GCA_016793085.1 Rhodospirillaceae bacterium | reverse complement strand
CGCACGCCTTCAGCCCTACATTGTGCGCACGCCGCTGCTGCGTTCACCGGCGCTTGATGACATCGCCGGCGCGCCGGTGCTGCTGAAAGCCGAGCCCTTGCAACGCACGGGGTCTTTCAAGATGCGCGGCGCGCTTAACCGCGTGCTGTGCCTGACCGCGGATGAACGCGAAGCCGGCGTGGTAGCGTGGTCTTCAGGTAATCACGCGCAAGGGGTCGCGGCGGCGGCGGGGCTGTTCAACGTGCCCGCGGTGATCGTCATGCCCAGCGATGCGCCCACCCTGAAGATCGCGAACACGCGTTCATTAGGCGCCGAAGTGGTGCTGTACGACCGCGCCACCGAAAACCGCGAAGAGATTTCATATGCGATTGCGCGTAAGCGCGGCCTGGTGGTGGTGCCGTCCTTCGACGATCCATACATCATCGCCGGGCAAGGCACGTCGGGCCTGGAAGCGATGGCGCAGGCGCACGAGATGGGGATGGACGTGAGCGACGTGATCGTGCCCGTCAGCGGCGGCGGTTTGATCGCGGGCGTGGGCTTGGCTGCACGCGCCGCCAACCCGCATGTGAAAATCTATGCCGCCGAGCCCGAGCACTACGACGATCACCGCCGCTCACTCATTGCAAAAGAGCGTGTCGCCAACGCCAGCAAAGCCAATGCGCTGTGCGATGCGCTTCTGGCCGACCGGCCCGGCGCACTCACCTGGCAGATCAACGCGGCACAGTTGGCCGGCGGCTACGCCGTCTCCGATGCCGACGTCTGCGCGGCCGTGGCGTTTGCGTTCCGGCATTTGAAAGTGGTGGTCGAGCCTGGCGGGGCGGTGGCGCTGGCGGCGATTCTCGCGCGCCAACATCAGGCGCGCGGCAAAGCCGCGACGCTTGCGGTTTTATCGGGCGGCAACGTCGATGCCGCCGTGTTCAAACGCTGCCTGGACGCAGGGGAACCGCCCTGATCACAAAACCGGAGGTTGCTTAAATATCATTATAAATCATGTGTTTATAACAGGCCTGTGGGCTTGAATTCCCCGCCCGAACCTCATGATTGAGGACGGCCATGTTCATCTGCAGACCGATGCCGCGCGTATCTCTCCGTGCCGCTTCGGCTCTGCGCAAACCAAATGCTAAAGTAATGGCATTAGGCTGACATACCGGATAACACTGGTTTTGCGGCGAAACCAAATTGGTGCCTTAAGTCTTTGAGTAACAACAGTGAATAACCGAGATAAAGAAAAAGAGAACCTGGGTCAGGACCGGTTATCGGTGTTGGTGGTCGAAGACAACGAGTACATGCTCGACATCTTCGTCACCGCTTTGAAGCGCATGGGCTTCGCCCGCACCCACCGCGCCAAGAATGCCAAAGAGGCCGTGGACTACCTGCGCTCGACCTCCAAGGGGTTCGCCGGCAGCGAGCAGGTGGATATCGTCATCTCCGACCTGATCATGGGCGCGATCTCGGGCCAGCACCTGCTGCAATGGCTGCGCGACGACAAGGCCTCGCCCAACCGCTTCATGCCCTTCATCATGATTTCCGGCGCCGCCGACCGCGTGAACGTGGAAACGGCGCGCGACAAGGGTGTGACCGAATTCATCGTGAAACCGTTCTCGGTGGAGAGTCTGTACAAGGTGCTACAGCGCATCATCGACGTGCCGCGCCAGTTCGTCACCACCACCACCTATTTCGGCCCCGACCGCCGCCGCAGCTCGAAGGCGGGCCCGCCAGGCGGCAACGAACGCCGCAAGCCCGACGAAAGCCACGCCACCATCGTCTACTCCAAAGACCGCGTCGAGAAAGCCGCGAAGCCCTCGGACGTCTGGCTGTTCAAGCTGCCCAACTTCTTGAAACAGAAGATGGGTTCGAACGCCATGCGCCAGGACTTCACCATCCCGGCCAGCGTATTGGCCGAAGCCGAAGCCGAACTGAAACGCGAGGCGGAAGGCTTCATCGGCTGGGCGAAGGACTACCTGAACCGCCTGTCGACCCAGGTAACCGAGGCCAAGAGCCGTGTGGGCGACCGCACGTCCGCCTTCGAGGAAATCAACCTGATCGCCCACGAACTGCGCGGCCAGGGCGGCACGTTTGGTTATCCGCTGATCACCGTGTTCGCCAAATCACTCTACGACATCACCAAGGCGCCGTGTAATCAGGACGACAACTCGCTGGAAATCGTCAAAGCCCATATCGACGCCATGCGCGCCGTGATGCGCGAAAAGATCGAGGGCGACGGCGGTGAAGTGGGCCAGACACTGTTCAAGATCCTGAAACAGGCCATCAATAAATACGCGCCGAAGCAGCCGGAGCCTGCTGCGACCGCGTAAACGACCCGGCGCTGGGGGAGCGCTGAACCGCACCATGACGCTGCGCCGCATCTCCATTCACAACGTGTCGGCTGTGACCTCGCTGAAGCGCGTGCGGCGCACGACGGTGCTGCTGTTTGCAAGTTTCCTCAGCCTTGTCATCCTGGCTGTTGTCTTGCACTTGGCCGAGCAGTACAGCGAAGCGGTGGATAGCGCCAAACGCACGGCGCGCGGCTCGGCCCGCACCGTTGAATCGCTGACCGAACGCACTCTGGGCGAAACGCACCGCGTGCTGGAGGGCATCGGCGATTTTTATACCGAGCAGATCAGGCTGAATCGTTTCGACGAGGGTGATTTGCACCGTCTGCTGGCCGGCAAGTTGAAATCGCTGCCCTATCTCTCCACCCTGTACGTGCTCGACGTCGACAAAAAACCCATCGCCACGGGCCGGGTGTATCCGCTGACGCCAGCGGCGCTGGAGCAGTTCCGTGCGGTGCCCATCGCGCCCAGCCCCGACGAGTCGGAGCTGTTCATCGGCGAACTGTACCAGTCCGACAAGTACACCCTCGACGGCGTGCGTTACTACCTGCCCCTCAGCACGCGCATCATGCAGGACGGCCGGCTGGTGGGTTATGCGGTGGGTATCCTGCGCCCCGACTACTTCGCCACATTCTTCAACACCATGGACGTGGGCCCCTTGGGCGCTGTGGAACTGTGGCGCGCCGACGGCCTGGTGATCGCGGCCTCGAAGAATTCCAGCCTCAAGACCGCCGACTCCTACCCCGAGTTCACCAAATACTTCCAGCGTGCCCGCGAAGAGGCCGAAGGCGCGCAGGAACTGGTTTATGCCGTCTCCGACGGCTACAGCCGACGCATCCAGGCGGTGGACCGCGTGGGCGAGATGCCGCTGGCCGTGATGGTGATCCTGGACGGCAACGACTACCTGAAGCCGTGGCGCGACAGCCGCAACCGCATCGGCTTGGTGATGATCGGCATCTTCATCGTCATGGTGGGCACGGGGCTGTTCATCTTCAGCCAATTGAAGCGCAGCGAGCAGAACGAAACCGAACTGCGCCGCGCCAAAGCCTCGGCCGAAGAGGCCAACGAGGCGAAAAGCCGCTTCCTGGCGCACATGAGTCACGAGTTCCGCACGCCCTTGAACGCCATCATGGGGTTTTCGGAAATCATCAAGAACAAAGTGTTGGGCGAGGGCGTTTCGCCCGTATACGTCTCATACGCCGATCACATCCATAAGTCGGGCGAGCACCTCTTGAATATCGTCAACGACATTCTCGACATGGCCAAGATCGAGTCCGGGATTCAGCCGCTTCACCGCGAAGCCGTGAATGTCGCCGGCACGATTAAAAGCGCCATTGCCTTCGTTGACCGTCTGGCCAGCGAGCGGGGATTGCGCATCGTCGTCAACGTACCGGCCAGCCTGCCCGACATCAGCGCCGATGAACGCTACCTGCGCCAGATTCTCATCAACCTTCTCACCAACGCCACCAAGTTCTCGGCGCCGGGCCTGGAAATCGAGGTCGAGGCGCGCCGCCACGACAAGGGCCTGGACATTTCCGTGGCCGACCGCGGCCCCGGCATCGACGCAGCCCTGATGCGAAGAATCGGCGAGCCGTTCCTGCAAGGCAATCCAACGGTGTCACGCTCGGGCCAGGGCGCCGGCCTTGGACTGTCCATCTGCAAGCAGTACATGGACCTTCTGGGCGGCGAGCTTCTGATCGCCAGCGAACCCAACCAGGGCACGACGGCCTCGGTGCGCTTCCCGCCGGAGCTGCTGATCGATCCCTCTTGCACGCTCTCGAAGGCAGCGGAATAAAAGTATCTCATGCGCGCTTTGCAACAGATCGCGTTCGGCGATCCGGCCGATGTGGTGCGGCTGGTCAACCTGCCCGATCCCGCACCCAAGCCAGGCGAGATTGTCATCCGCATGGAAGCGGCCGCCGTACACCTGGCCGACATCAAGAGGTTCATGGGCGAGCGGGGATTCCGCAACATGCCCTTGCCCAACACGCCGGGGTACGAAGGTATCGGGCGCGTCGTGGCTGTGGGCAGTAGCGTTACCGCGTTCAAGCCCGGCGACCGCGTATTCCCGTGGTGGGGCGCCTCTACTTTCGCCGAACTGGTGTGCACGCCCGCCGCGAAGGTGATGCCCGCCCCCGACGGCGATGCAGTGCAGCTTTCCCTAATGCTGGTCAACGGCATGTCGGCGGTGGTGCTGCTGGAGGATTACGTTTCCTTAGGCGCGGGCCAGTGGCTGCTGCAAAACGGGGCGAACTCCAGTTGCGGGCGCTATCTCATCGTGCTCGCCCGGGAAAAAGGCGTGAAAACCTGCAATATCGTGCGCCGCCCCGAGGTTGCCGCAGAATTGAAAGCGCTTGGGGCCGATGCCGTTGTGATCGATCACGAAGACCCCGAGGTGCTGGCCGACCGTGTGCGCACCGCCACAGGCAACGCAGACTTGAAATTGGGCCTCGACATGGTGGCGGGCCCGGCCACGTCGCGCATCGCGCACTGCCTGTCGAACGGCGGACTGGTGGTGAACTACGGCTATATCTCGGGTAAGCCCGCCGAGATTCACTTCACCGATCTGTTCCAAAAGGACATCAAGCTGGTGGGCATGAGCACCGGGCGCGGCCTGGCCAAGCGCAGCATGGACGAACTGCGTGCGATCTATGCCAAGCTCGCGGGCCTGATCGCTTCAGGTGAGATGCGCGCGGCCATCGCCGGCACCTACACGCTCGATGAGTACGCCGACGCCTTCCGCCACGCTTTACGCACCGGAGCCGACCGCGACGGCAAAATCATTCTTCTGCCCAACGGCTGACGACGGCCATGAAAGTTCTTCGCCAGATCGCCCACGGCGACGTGCGCATGGCCCTGAAACTATCCGATGACCCCATCCCCGCGCCGGGGCACGGCGAAATCGTGGTGAAGATGGAAGTGGCCGCCCTGCACGGCACCGACGTGTGGGGCCTTACTGATACCAAGCGCGTCGCACCAAATGCCTTGCCGCGCATCGGCGGCACCGAGGGTGTCGGCCGCGTGCATGCGCTTGGTGAAAGCGTCAGCCAATTCAAGCTGGGCCAGCGCGTTTTTCCGCCCAAGTACGGCGGGCTGTTTCGTGAGTACGTGCCCTGCCCGGCGTCCGCAGTGTACGCCGCACCCGAGAATTGCGCG
>JAEUKM010000080.1 GCA_016793085.1 Rhodospirillaceae bacterium | reverse complement strand
CTCGCAGCCTTCTTCCTGCGAGGACGAGGTGCGGTATTTCAGCGGCCAGTAGGGCCATACGAGTGGTTTGTTTTCCTCATCGGGCGGACGCGGCATGATTTCCAGCTGCGTGATCGAGACCGCGCCCTGGCGCTTGGAGGTGCCGATGCAGTCCGAGCCCGTGTCGCCGCCGCCAATGACCACCACGTGCTTGCCCTTGGCGGTGATCTCGGTGTTCGGCGGAATAACGTCGCCCGCCACGCGCTTGTTGTTCTGCGTCAGGAAGGTCATGGCGTAGTGAACGCCCGCAAGCTCGCGGCCCGGCACCGGCAGGTCGCGCGGCGCTTCGGCCCCGCCCGTCAGCAGCAGGGCATCGTATTCTTCCAGCAGTTCCTTGGGCGTCACGTCCACGCCGACGTGGCAACCGGTGCGAAACGTCACCCCTTCGGCGGCCATTTGGGTGATGCGCCGGTCGATCAGGTGCTTTTCCATCTTGAAGTCGGGAATGCCGTAACGAAGCAGCCCGCCGATGCGGTTTTCCTTCTCGATCAACGTCACGTCATGCCCCGCGCGCGCAAGCTGCTGGGCGGCGGCGAGGCCAGCGGGGCCGGAGCCCACCACCGCGACCTTCTTGCCGGTTTTGCGGGCAGGCGGTTGCGGCGTAATCCAGCCGTTCTCCCAGCCCTTGTCGACGATGGCGCACTCGATGGTCTTGATGGTCACCGCGTCGTCGTTGATGTTCAGGGTGCATGCCGCCTCGCAGGGTGCGGGGCAGATGCGGCCGGTGAACTCGGGGAAGTTGTTGGTCGAGTGCAGCGTCGTCAGCGCTTCGCGCCACTGGGCCTTGTAGGTCAGGTGATTCCAGTCGGGGATCAGGTTATTGACCGGGCAGCCGTTGTGACAGAAGGGAATGCCGCAATCCATGCAGCGCGCGCCCTGCGCCTGCAATTCGGCGTCGGGCAAAGCCTTCATGAACTCACGGTAGGTCTTCGTCCGCTCGGCGACCTTTTCGTACCCTCGGTCGGCCCGGCGGATTTCAAGAAAGCCGGTAACTTTACCCATGTGCCGTTTCGCCCTTCTTTCGCGCAGCATCCGAGGCCACGCCCGCCGCGGCAAGATTCGTCAAGGCACGGCGGTAGTCGACCGGCACGATCTTTACAAACTTCGGCAGATATTTGTCCCAATTCTCAAGAATATGCTTGGCGCGCGCGCTGTTGGTGTAGTGGCTGTGCCGCTCGATCAGGCGGTACAGGCGCTTCACGTCGTTGTTCAAGGGGTCGGCCATCAGGCTTGCAAGGCCACCGTTCTCGCCCTTGGGCGCGGGGGCGGGCTTGATGCGCTCCAGCTCGATCATCGCCGTGTTGCAGCGCTGCTCGAACGTGCCGTCTTCATCCAGGACATAAGCAATGCCGCCTGACATGCCGGCGGCGAAATTGCGGCCCGTGGCGCCCAGCACCACTACCGCGCCGCCCGTCATGTATTCGCAGCCGTGATCGCCGACACCTTCCACAACGGCAATAGCGCCCGAGTTGCGCACGGCGAAACGTTCGCCCGCAACGCCAGAGAAGTAACACTCGCCTTCGATAGCGCCATAAAGCGTCGTGTTACCGACGATGATGTTGTGGGCCGGATCGGCCTTGCAGTCCGCGGGCGGATACACGGCAATACGCCCGCCCGAGAGCCCTTTGCCCGTGTAGTCGTTGGCGGCACCCACCAGTTCGAAGGACACGCCGCGCGCCAGGAACGCGCCGAAGCTCTGGCCCGCGATGCCTTTGAATTTCACCGAGATGGTGTCTTCCTTGAGGCCCGCGTGGCCGTATTTGCGCGCCACCTCGCCCGACAGCATGGCCCCGGCTGTGCGGTTGATGTTGCGGATGGGCGATTCAAAAGCGACCGGCGTGCCCTTATCCAAGGCGGGCTTGGCCTTGGCGATCAGGCTGTGATCCAGGGCCTTATCAAGGCCGTGGTCTTGCGTTTCCTTCTGGCTGGTGTGTACGCCCGCACCCACCACCGGCTTGTGCAGCAGGCGCGTGAAATCGAGTCCCTTGGCCTTGTAATGGTCGGTCGCGCGGCGCACGTCGATCATGTCGCTGCGGCCGATCATGTCGCTGAACTTGCGGAAGCCCATGGACGCCATCAACTGGCGCGCTTCCTCGGCGATGAAGAAGAGGTAATTGATGACGTGCTCGGGCTGACCGGTAAACCGTTTGCGCAGTTCCGGATTCTGCGTCGCCACACCCACCGGGCAGGTGTTGAGGTGACACTTGCGCATCATGATGCAGCCCAGCGCGATCAGGGGGGCCGTGGCGAAACCGAACTCGTCAGCGCCCAACAGCGCCCCGATCACCACGTCGCGTCCGGTACGGAAACCGCCGTCCACCTGAACGGCGATACGTCCACGCAGGTTGTTCAAAACCAGCGTCTGATGCGTTTCCGCGATGCCGATTTCCCAGGGCGAGCCCGCGTGGGTCAGCGAGGTCAAGGGCGAGGCCCCCGTGCCGCCTTCGTAACCGGAAATGGTCACGTGGTCGGCGCGCGCCTTGGCGACACCCGCCGCCACGGTGCCGACCCCGATTTCCGAGACCAGCTTCACCGAAATGCGCGCCTTGGGGTTCACGTTCTTCAGGTCGTGAATCAACTGCGCCAGGTCTTCGATGGAATAGATGTCGTGGTGCGGCGGCGGCGAGATCAGGCCGACGCCGGGTGTGGAGTGGCGCACCTTGGCGATGGGGCCGTTCACCTTGTCGCCGGGCAACTGGCCGCCCTCGCCGGGTTTGGCCCCTTGCGCCATCTTGATCTGGATGTCGTCGGCGTTCACCAAGTACTCGGTCGTGACGCCGAAGCGTCCCGAAGCGACTTGTTTGATGGCCGAGCGCATGGAATCGCCGTTGGGCAGCGGCTTGAAACGGTCCGCTTCCTCGCCGCCCTCGCCCGTGTTGGACTTCGCCCCAATGCGGTTCATGGCGATGGCGAGTGTCGAGTGCGCCTCGCGGCTGATGGAGCCGTAGGACATGGCCCCCGAGGCGAAACGCTTCACAATCGCGGCGGCCGGCTCCACTTCATCAAGCGGCACGGGGTTCGCGGCTTTCTTCAGCTCGAACAGCCCGCGCAGCGTCATCAGCCGCTCGGACTGGTCGTTCATCAACTTCGAGAATTCCTCGTAGGTGGCGTAGCTTTTGGCGCGCGCGGCGTGCTGCAGCTTCGCCACCGTGTCGGGCGTCCACATATGGTCTTCGCCCCGGATGCGGTAAGCGTATTCGCCGCCCGGATCGAGCGCGTTCTGGAGGTACTGCAAGTTGCCGAAAGCCAGGCGGTGGCGCTGCGCTGTCTCCTCGGCGATTTCCTTTAAGCCCACGCCGTCCACGGCCGAGGCCGTACCGGTGAAATACTTCTCGATGAACGGCCGCGACAGGCCCACGGCATCGAAAATCTGCGCGCCGCAATAGGACTGGAAGGTGGAAATGCCCATCTTGGACATCACCTTCAGCATGCCCTTACCGATGGCTTTGATGAAATGCTTTTGCAGCTTTTCATCCGGCATGTCGGCGGGCAACTGCGCGCCGCGCATGGCCTTCATGGTCTCGAACGCGAGATACGGGTTGATGGCTTCCGCGCCGTAGCCCGCCAAGGTGCAGAAGTGGTGCACCTCGCGCGCCTCGCCGGTTTCCACCACCAGGCCGGTTTCGGTGCGCAAGCCCATGCGGATCAGGTGGTGATGCACGGCGGCGGTCGCCAGCAGCGCCGGAATGGCGATGCGCTCGCGCGAGACATTGCGGTCCGACAGAATGAGGATGTTGAAGCCCTTCTCCACCGCTTCGTGCGCGGCGGCGCACAGGTGCTTCAAGGCTGCGCTCATGCCGTCAGCGCCCTGGGCGACGGGGTATGTGATATCCAGCGTCTGGGTCTTGAAGGCGTCGCCCACCAGCTCGTTGATGCGCCGGATTTTCGACAAATCGGCGTCGGTCAGGATGGGCTGGCGCACTTCCAGGCGCAGGTGGTTGTCGGCTTCATCAAGGCCCAAGAGGTTGGGCTTCGGGCCCAGCAGCGAAACCAGCGACATCACCAGCTCTTCGCGAATGGGGTCGATGGGCGGGTTGGTCACCTGGGCGAAGTTCTGCTTGAAGTACGAGTACAGCAGCTTCGCGCGGGCCGAGAGCACCGAAAGTGCGCTGTCGGTGCCCATGGAGCCTGTCGCTTCCTCGCCGTTCCGCGCGATGGGATCGAGGATGATGTTCAAATCTTCCTGCGTGTAGCCGAAGGCCTGCTGACGGTCGAGCAATGTTTCAGTGGCGGGGTGTTCTTCGGCGGGCAGGTCGCCCGGCAACTCCTCCAGCACGAACTGGCTTTTCGCCAGCAGCGCCTTGTAGGGCTTGGCGGCGGCCAGCGAGGTTTTCAACTCTGCGTCGTCGATGATGCGGCCTTGCTCGAAATCGATCAGGAACATCTTGCCCGGCTGCAAGCGCCACTTCTTCACGATCTTATGTTCGGGGATGTCGAGCACGCCTGCTTCCGAAGCCATGACGACTAAACCGTCGTCCGTCACGAGATAGCGCGCCGGGCGAAGGCCGTTGCGGTCCAAGGTCGCGCCGATCTGGCGGCCGTCGGTGAAGGCGATTGCGGCAGGGCCGTCCCACGGCTCCATCAGGCCCGCATGGTATTCATAGAAGGCCTTGCGGCTGTCATCCATCAGCGGATTGCCCGCCCACGCCTCGGGGATCATCATCATCACCGCGTGGGCCAGCGAGTAGCCGCCTTGCACCAGTAATTCGAGCGCGTTGTCGAAGCTCGCCGTATCCGACTGCCCTTCGGCGATCAGCGGCCACAGCTTCTTCAGATCATCGCCCAAGAGCGACGATTTCATGGAATGGCGGCGCGCCGCCATCCAGTTGAGATTACCGCGCAGGGTGTTGATCTCGCCGTTGTGGCAGACCATGCGATACGGATGCGCCAAACGCCACGACGGGAACGTGTTGGTCGAGAAGCGCTGGTGCACCAGCGCTAAGGCCGAGACCATGCGCGCGTCATGCAGGTCGCGGTAGTACTTGGCCAGTTGCGGCGCTAAGAACATGCCTTTGTAGACCAGCGTGCGTGAGGAGAAGCTGGGGATGTAGAAATCCTTGAGCCCCGAAATCTTGTGCGCGCGGGCCGAGTTCGCCGTCAGCTTGCGGATGATATAAAGCTTGCGCTCGAACGCATCGCCTGCTGCGGTATTCGCGCCACGCCCGATCACAACTTGTCTGATCCACGGTTCGCAGGCCTTGGTGGATTCACCCAGGCACGAGGGGTCCACCGGCACGTCGCGCCAGCCCAGAACCGTTTGACCTTCCTCGATGGTGATGGTTTCCAGAAGATCGGCGCACTCTTTGGCGGCGGCCTTGTCCTTGGGCAGGAAGATCATGCCGATGCCGTAGTCGCCCGCAGGCGGCAGCGTCACGCCCAGGCTGCCGAACTCCGCGCGCAGGAAAGCATCGGGCGTCTGGATGATGATACCCGCGCCGTCGCCTTGCAGCGGATCGGCGCCCACGGCCCCACGGTGCTCGAGGTTTTCCAGAATCTGGAGGCCCTGGCGAATAATATCGTGCGACTTCGCGCCCTTGCTGTGGGCCACGAAACCGACACCGCAGGCGTCATGCTCATTCCGCGGGTCGTACAAACCCTGGCTGTTGGGCATGGTCATCAGCAACAAACTCCAGAAACCCCGAACTCCGCACCCTGCCTCTGGCGTGGTTCGACCGACCACACCACAACAGGATGCACCTCATCCCCGTGTTGACACTTTTTATTGTCTGGGAAGCGCCCGCTATAGAGCGCCGATCTATCAATAGTCCAGATCATAATGCCGTCAAGCATTCGATCGGCCGTTAGATGAGCGCGTTTAACCGCATAATGGAACGGAAACACACGCTTCA
>JAEUKM010000039.1 GCA_016793085.1 Rhodospirillaceae bacterium | reverse complement strand
TAGCCCAGCGACAAGGTTTCGCGATCCACCCGCACGGGCCGGTCTTGCAGGGGCCGCACCAAGTCTTCGGCGGCGTCCATCAGTTTGAATAAGTCGCAACCGTGATTCCAGCCCATGCGATCTGCGGCGGCAATGAAGACTTCCAGCGGCGCATTACCTGCGCCTGCGCCCATGCCGGCCAAAGACGCATCGACGCGGATCACACCGTGCTCTACCGCGACGATGGAATTGGCGACGCCAAGTGAGAGATTATGGTGGGCGTGGATGCCGATTTGTGTTTCGGGCTTAAGTGCGGCACGCAGTGCTTTCACGCGGTCGGCGGCATCGTTCATCGTCAATGCGCCGCCCGAATCCGTCACGTAGACGCAATGGGCACCATAGCTTTCCATCAATAAAGCCTGTGCCGCCAGTTTGTCGGGCGGGTTCATGTGCGACATCATCAGGAAGCCTGCCACATCTAAGCCCAGTTTGCGGGCTTCTTCGATGTGCTGCTTTGAAATATCCGCCTCGGTACAGTGCGTGGCAACGCGCACCGACTTCACACCGGCC
Source organism: Rhodospirillaceae bacterium (assembly GCA_016793085.1). Classification (GTDB taxonomy): domain Bacteria; phylum Pseudomonadota; class Alphaproteobacteria; order Rhodospirillales; family Rhodospirillaceae. Next base: position 1,606 of record JAEUKM010000039.1, on the reverse strand, counting down.
TTTGCAGCGCTCTTCAAGTCATGGATGGTGCCGATGCCGGGCAACAACAGTGTGGTCAACTTCGCATGGGTGACAACGCTGGCTACCGCTTCAATCCACTCCAGATCATCGTGGCGGCCGAAACCGTAATTGAAGCTAGAGCCCGATAAGCCATCGCCGTGTGCGATCTCGATGGCGTCAACCTTGGCATCATCCAATGCTTTGGCAATGGCGATCACATGATCGACACCGTACTGATGGCGGATGGCGTGCATCCCGTCGCGCAGTGTCACGTCTTGGATATACAGCTTTTCCATTACGCGGCCGCCTTTGCACGCTGTTCAGCCAAACGTTCGGCTGTAGCAAGTGCGGCTGAGGTCATAATATCCAAATTGCCCGCGTACTTGGGCAGATAATGGCCAGCACCTTCCACTTCCAAAAACACGGACACTTTCATGCCCGAGATGGGGCCATTTCGGCCGGGGATGCGGACCGTAGGGTCGTTGTGCAGGCGTTCGAACTGTACTTGCTGTTTTAAACGATAGCCGGGCACGTAGGCTCGCACGGTTTCCACCATTTGCTCGATGGAGGCGTGAATACCGGGTTCGTCATCGCTTTCAGCCAGACAGAACACCGTGTCGCGCATGACCAGTGGCGGTTCAGCAGGGTTAAGCACGATGATGGCCTTGCCGCGCTTAGCACCGCCCACGGTTTCAATGGCGCGGGCTGTGGTTTCGGTGAACTCGTCGATGTTGGCGCGCGTGCCGGGCCCGGCCGACTTTGATGCAATAGACGCGACGATCTCTGCATAGGCGACAGGTGCGACACGTGACACGGCGGCGACGATGGGAATGGTCGCTTGGCCGCCGCACGTGACCATGTTGATGTTCGGCGCTTGTAAATGCGCGCCCAAATTCACCGGTGGAATGACATAAGGGCCGATAGCGGCGGGCGTCAGGTCTAAGATCAATTTGCCGTCCCCGCGCAAAACCTTGTCATGCTCTACGTGCGCTTTGGCGGATGTGGCATCAAAAACCAGGCCGATCTCATTATAGAGGGGCGATTTGCGTAAACCTTCCAAGCCTTCGTGCGTGGCAAAGACGTTGTGTTTGCGTGCAAACGCCAAGCCGTCGGATTTCGGATCAACGCCCACAAGTGCAGCCATCTCCAGGTGCTTGGCATTGCGCAGCACCTTGATCATCAGATCCGTGCCGATATTCCCCGAGCCGATAATGGCGACTTTCATTTTAGCCATCGTGTTCAAGCCTTCGAGAAAACGGCCGATACGCGGCCCAGGCCGGAAATATGCGCCTCATAAACCGCGCTCGGCGTAACCGAGACCATTGGGCCCAACGCACCCGACAGAACGATATCGCCTTCACGCAACGGCCGACCCACTTGTGCCATCTTGCGGGCCAACCAGACGACGGCGTTCAAGGGATTACCTAAGCACGCCGCCCCGCATCCGACGGAAACGGATTCGCCTTTGGTCTCCATGTTCATGCCGCAAAGGCGCAAATCGAAGCTGTCGATTTTTTTGGGCGATCCGCCCAGCACGAACACGCCGCTGGAGGCGTTGTCGGCGACGGTATCCAGCAGCGAGATTTTCCAATCTTTGATACGACTA
>JAEUKM010000427.1 GCA_016793085.1 Rhodospirillaceae bacterium | reverse complement strand
ATGGCATCAGACCCAAAACAAAAGGGCCCAGGCTATTGCGCCTGGGCCCTTTGCAGTCCCGTTAGGGATGATGTTTTGGTTACATCGCGTACTTGATGGTGAACATGTATTCCATCGGCGGCAGATACAGGAAGCCGCCCAGGAAGCCGCGCGAACCGGTCGACAGGTCGCGTTCGTCTGTCAGGTTCTTCACCGCCAGCTTGCCTTCCCAGCCGTTGCCGAAGCCCAGGCCGACATAGGCGTTGAAGCGGTCATAGCCGTCCAGGATGAAGTCGTTGGTGGCGGCCGTCGTGAAGCTGGAGGTGTGATACCAGTCCGCACCCACCAGGAATTCAGTGTCGGCCGCACCCATGTTCAGCGGCACGCGGTAGTCGAAGCCCAGCGTGGTCGTCAGGTCCGGCGTCTGCGGGGTGTCGGGGTTGGTCACGCCGAACAGCGTGACCGCGCGGGACGGGGCCGCACTCGGCACTAGGTTACGGAACTTGCCGCTCATCATTGCCGCATTGAGGTACAAGGTCAGGCCGTCGGTTGGCACCGCCGAGGCTTCGATTTCAAGCCCCTTGATGGTGGCGTCGCCCGCGTTCTGAACCGGGAAGCCGGACACGCCCGGGATCGGCGAGGGCACGGTGGCGTTCAGGGTCAGGTCCGAGATGCGGTTGTAGAAGTAGGCCGCATTGAAGCGCACGCGGTTGTCCAGGAAGTCGGCCTTCATGCCGCCTTCATAGGTCCAGTTGCTTTCCGGGCCGTACGAAGCACCGGCGATGGCCAGGTCGGTGATGTTGATGCCGTTGTAGCCGCCCGATTTGAAGCCGCGCGCGGCCGAGACGTACAGCAGCAGGCTGTCGATGGCGCCCGAAGTCGGCACGGTGTAGTCGAGGCCGAATTTCGGGGTCCAGCGTTCGTACTTGTTGTCCAGATTGATCGGGTTCTGGGCCGGGATGATCGGCGAGCGCGACGTGAAGGTAATGCCGAAGTCCTTGTCGTCCTGCACCCAGCGCAGGCCGGCGGTGGCCTTCAGGGCATCTGTCAGGGCGTAGTCGGCCTGGCCGTAGAACGAGATCGATTCCGTGCTGGCCGTCAGGTCGCTGTTCGAGACCGGGCCGCCCAACAGGCCGATGTTCCAACCAAACTGCTGCGTGGCGGTTTCGTTCAGGTAGTAAGCGCCGGCGATGTAGTTCAGCTTGCCGTCGAGGGCATCACCCTGGAACTTCAATTCCTGGGTGAACTGGTCGGCGTTGACCTTGGTTGCACCCAAGACGCCGCCGATCGAGCCGCCGTTGGCTGCTGCGGTGATGAACGCGACGCCGCCGGTGCCCGAGAAGTCGTTCGAGAAGAAGTCATTGGTGTTCACGAACCCGGTGATCGATTGCAGCGAGAAATCACCGAAATCCCAGTTCAGGTTGGCCGAGGCGATCCATTGCTTGGTTTCGCCGCGCGGCTCGTTTTCGAGCGGCGACGGGGTAATGGTGCGGACCGGGCGGCTGACGGTGTAGTAGCCGTAGACCGGCTTCACATCGCGCGAACGGTAAGCGCGGGTATTGGCGACACCGGGGGTGATAGCGGGCACGAGCTGCAGCGCGTCGTTGTCGCTGTCGGTGTGTGAAACCGAGACGGTGGCGTTGAAGGTATCGGTAGGCTCGAAGTAGAGCTTACCGCGGCCCGCGAAGTTGTTTTCTTCGCCGACTTCTTTAGCAGTGGCGATGTTGTAGGAATAGGCGCCGCGGCGGTTCTTCTGCAGGGAAAGCGAGGCGCCGACCTTTTCGCCGATGCCGCCGCCCATGCTGGCGGCCGCCCTGTAGCTACCGTAGCTGCCGTAGCCGACTTCAGCGTTCAGCCACTGGCTGTCGGGCGAGGGGGTGCGGCTCATGAACTTGATGGCGCCGGCCAGCGTGTTACGGCCGTACAGCGTGCCCTGGGGGCCGCGCAGCACTTCAACGCGTTCGATGTCCGACAGGGTGACGTTGTTGCCGTTCAGGCGGCCGATGTAGACGTCATCGACATAGATGCCGAAGGGCGATTCAGCGACGATCAGCGAGGCGTCCTGCTGCAGCGAACCGCGCAGGGACGGCGACAGGTTGGTCGGGCTGGTGATGTTGTTGCGCATCTTCAGGCTGGGCACGTAACGCTCGAGATCGTTGGCTTGCGTGACCTGGCGGCGTTCAAGCGATTCAGCCGAGAAGGCCGACACGGCCACCGGGACGGTCTGGATCGCTTCTTCGCGGCGCTGGGCCGTGACGACGATTTCTTCCAAGCCGCCCGTCTGGGCCTGAGCCTGCTGCTGGCTGTTTTGGGCAAAGGCGCTGCTGGCAAACGCTACGGCGGCAATCGTCGTGCCCAGCAAAAGTTTCTTCGTCATGAGGAAGACCCCTTGTTGTTGATTTAAGAACGTTTGGTGAATTGTGATTCCCTGCCTTGCTCCCGCGGCAGAAGAATTTGAATAAGTCGCGCGAAAACTACTCTCAGCCCCTGGGGATGACTAGGGCACGCGGTTCAAAACGCTGCGATTGCCGCGCATCTGTGACGAAAAAGCAACAATGGTTATACCATTGATTTAAACGGTGCTTTTCACAGATTGGCCACGCCAAATAATCATGCTTGCAAGGCCCAGGACACAGGTTGCCATCCGGCAAAATTCCTGCATACCCCAGGTTGCTGCGTCCCGGCGGAGCGGCTTGTTCAAACCGTCAAAAAGTAGCCTCACGTGAGGCCGGACCGCGTACGAGTTCTTGCTTGTAAACAACGGTGGTGCGGTCGGGCAGGTGGCGCAGGTCATCGGCGATGCCGGTCCCCGAAATCTCATCAATTCCGGCATGCAGAGCGAAACCGGCCTGGGCGCGCGTGCGCAAGCCCATGACCGCGCAGCGCCGCGCCGCAGCTCGCCGGCGGAAGAAACTCATCGATTCATGCAGAAATTGCTCATTGCCGAACATATCTGCATGCGGCTCGGCCTCGATCACCACGTGATCAAGCGCCATCACTTCGTTGTTGATTTGACCCAGGTCCATCAGGAAGCCGACGTCTTTCACCCGCCCGCGGAACAGGTCGCGCACCGTCACCAGCGTGCTGACCGGCGTGCGCAGAGGAACATTGACGATCTCAATCCGCATGTAGGTCAGGCGCTCTTTTTGCGGCAAGGCGGCCAAAGCGCGAAGGAAGACCGCGCCCAGTTTTCGCGTCATGACGCTGAAGGGCACAGGCAGAATGTAGGTCGCGCGCATGTTCTTCTGCGTCATGGCGGTGAAATCGCCAAACGCGGCCTTGGCCAGATCGATAATCGTGGCGTCATTCAGCATCGCTTGCACTGAAGGCAAGGCATTGGGCCCGAAGACGGGCTCGCCGGTGTCGGTGAAGGCGCGCAAGGCAAAGCCCGAAAAACTTTCGGTATCGGCCTGCCAGAGCGGGCGGTAAGCCAGCGTGAGCGCCGGAAACAGCGAGGCTTGCGAGAACGAGGCCGCCGTGCCCATGGCCTTTTCCTGGGGTTTTGCGGCGGTCTTGGCTTTATCCAGTTCCTGCGCGGGCCTGCGGGCGTCGCGCGCCGCAAGCATGATGCGCGCCCGCTTCACGGAGGCCCTGAGCGCATCGGAATTGAAACTGCCGTCGGGGTTCAGCGCGGCACCCAAGTCCACCTTGGCGGTCTGGGGCAGGGGCGGTTCTTGTTCGGCGAAGCGTTCGCCCACCAGCTTTTCGCCCAGCACCATGGCGATGTCGTCGGCCTTCAACTGCGCTTCGTGCTCGGACAGCGAGGGCATCAACAGAAGCCAACTGTCCTCGTCTTGTTGGATGTAGGTGTTGCCCTTGCCGATCATGCGGCCGATGGTGGTTTCGGCGATCAGCAGCACGTGTTTTTTGTAGCGGTCCCAGGCCTCGCCCAGTTCGGCGCGTAAATGCGCCACTGTGAGGACTTGCACGCGGCCGCTGGCCTTGGTGGTGGCCTCGTTCACCAGCGAGTTTAAGGTCAGGTCGATATCCTGGTCCCAGGTGATGCTGGGGCGAACATCGTCGGGCCCGAAGCCCAGCGTAAACTCGCTGCTTACAGCGTCGGCAACGTCGTTGCCGCGCCGCCACGAGGCGAGCTTCGTGACCCACTGGCGCAATGTATTCATGGGCGCAATGTATTCATGGCACAGTCATGGCGTTGGAACCCAAGCCACCTTCCTGCCAGCGATTGGTCAAGAAGTCACGGCCCCGATAGGGCTATTTACTGCGTCCAAACGGAAAGCGATCCAGCAATTCCATCGGCTGTTCGCGGTCGGCCTGATAGAACACCGCGACATCGCGCACGACGATGGGCTTGTTGACCACGCCCACAGTCATCTTCTGCACGGACGTCATCATGGCGGCGCGCTCTGTGTCGTTATCGATGCGGTCGGTCACCGAGATATGGAAGCGGAATTCTTCCATCACGTACGGGTACCCCCAGTGCTCCAGCATCTGCGTCTGGTGCACCGTCAGTTTATTCCGCAGGTAGTGCGCCATCTGTTCCTTGGACAGCGGCATGCGGAAGCCCTCGAACGTGCGCACGCACAGGGCCGCCAGGTTTTCCAGCACTGCCGAGGAACGGATGGGGGTCAACGCGATGAACTTGCCGATGATCGCCAGTTCCAGCGGCGGCAGCTCGATAGGAGCCGCACTTTTGGCGAAAATCCGCACGGCCTCGAACAGCGCCTCACGGCTGGATCTGGGGTTCAGTTCGAAGGGCGGCTTTAAGGTTCCGTGGAAGCCGTAGCGGCGCGCGCTTTCGGTCAGCGCGAAAAACCGCTCGGGGCTGATACCGGGCACGACGGGGGGCGGGCTGTCGGCGGGCACGCCATTGCGGCCCAGCCACCGGCGGCCGAAATCCTCCAGCGGGCTGTGATGCTCGGGCGCGAAGTAGATGGCGTAACGTGGCGCCATTGCTGGCGGTCCCCCCGACTTAGTCCTCTGTTTTGGTCCACCTTGGTTGCGGTGGTTTCCGAGCTTTTTTGGGTCGAATCCGGCCAACCCCTGGGCCTTTGAGTCGCATAAAATACCCTTATGCGGCAAGCTCTTCGCGTAAGTTTAGGGTCAGATCGTTAACATTTCTCGTAACAAGTGCGCGTAGGCCTTTTAACGCTTCGGCGGGCTCGGGGTTGCCGTTCACTTCGGCCAAGGCGCGCCGCCAGACACGGGCCCCCGGGCGGCCCGTGAACAGGCCCATGGCGTGGCGCGTGACGGCATGCAGTTTGACGCCTTGCGCCAGTTCGCGGCCAGCGTACTCCAAATAGGCTAACGCAATTTCGGCTTCGGTGAGCACGGTGTGCGTATCGCCGAACAACTGCACGTCGGCCTGGGCCAAGAGCGCATAGGGCGCATCGTAGGCTGCGCGCCCGATCATCACGCCATCCACGTGGTTCAGGTGCTCCGCCGCTGCACCCAGATCCTTGATGCCGCCGTTGATGGCGATGGTGAACTGCGGGAAGTCGCGTTTAAGCTTGTAGGCGCGCGCATAAATCAGCGGCGGGATTTCGCGGTTCTCCTTGGGGCTCAAGCCCGACAGCCAAGCCTTACGGGCGTGGATGATGAACGTGGCGCAGCCGGCGGCCGACACGGCGCCGACGAAGTCATCCAGAAACGCCTCGCTGTCCTGGTGGTCAATTCCAATGCGCGTTTTTACGGTAACGGGGATAGGGCGGCTATGGGCGGCAAGCCGCGCATTGATGGCGTGCACCATCTCGGCCACCAGTTTGGGTTCGGCCATCAGGCACGCCCCGAAACGCCCCGCGCTGACGCGGTCGCTGGGGCAGCCAATGTTCAGGTTGATCTCGTCGTATCCGGCGGCGGCACCCTTGGCCGCGGCCTCGGCCATCAGGGCCGGATCGGCCCCGCCCAGTTGCAACGCCACCGGGTGCTCTACATCGGCATAAGCGATGAAGCGCTGCGGGTCGCGCCCGCGCACCAGGGCATTGGCCGTCACCATCTCGGTGTAGAGTAGCGCATGGCGCGTCATCAGCCGCACCAAGTACCGGAAGTGCCGGTCGGTGCAGTCCATCATCGGCGCGATGGAGAGGCGCTGGTTGGGCGCGGGCAGGGTCATGGGGTGGGGATAAGTCAGGCCCTGGCTTGGCGCAAGGGCGCACGCAGTTGACTTCACCGCCATCTCTGATAGTTTCCTAGGAAACTAATGTAAAGGTTTAACTTTAGCCAATATGAAAAAGTCATTACCTGCCAGCGCCTTAACCGCCCATTTGGGGTACTGGATGCGGGCTGTTTCGAATCAGGTCAGCCAGGCCTTCGCGGCCAAGCTTGCGGGCTGTGACGTGACGGTGGCCGAATGGGTTGTCCTGCGCGAACTCTACGATCGGGACGCCATCGTGCCGCGCGACCTGGCGCAGGCTTTGGGCCTCACCAAGGGCGCTGTCTCGAAGCTGGTGGACCGGCTGCACGCCAAGGGGCTGGTGACGCGTGCGAGCCGGGCCAAAGACAAACGCTTTCAATCGGTGGCGCTGACCGGTCCGGGCCGGACGCTGGTGCCCGACCTGAGCGCGCTGGCCGACCGGAACGATGCGGAATTCTTCGGGCACTTGTCGGCGGCGGAGCGGGTGATGCTCGATCTCCTCCTGCGCGACATTGTCCGGCGCAACGGCGTAACCGCACCACCCTTGGAGTAACCCATGACCCTTTCAGCCAAAGACGTAATGATCGAATGCACCCAGGGCTCGGATGCCGAGGCGATGACCTTTCCCGAGGTGGTAGGCAGGCTGATGGCCGCTGGCGTTGAACGCTACCGCGCCGATCTGGTGCGCTCGGAGAAGGTCTACTACATGCCCGACGGATCGTCGGTTGTCGTGCCTGCCCATAGCGCGCCCTTACCGGCCCAGCCGTTCTCGGCGGCCGGGGTGGATGCCGCCGTGCGGGCGGTCCAGGCCGGGCACATCAAGTACCGCGAATTCTCTGCCCTGATCGCGGCCGCGGGGTGTGTCGATTACCTGGTGTCCCTGACGGGGCGCTGCGCGATCTACTTTGGCCGCAGCGGGGAAAGCCATACTGAACCGTTTCCGGGCCCGCGCTGAGAAGCCTTTGCAGACAGGGTGTTACAGGCCCAGCCCGATATCGCGCAGCGGTTGACTATCTGCTTTGTCATCGAATTGGGGCCGAAGTGCCCGGAATCTGGCTCAAAACTGCCACAGAAACCTGTTGTATTGAGACCTGCTTGACACAATGTTCTTATTATGTTCTATTTTGCCGCAATGAGAACAAATAATGAACATACCGGCCCTGTTGTTGTTGAGATCGCCGGGCCGTCAAGCAAAGCAGGAGTACGCAACATGGATGCCGTGACCTACCTGAAAGAAGCCTCGGCGCTGCTGGGTCTGCTCTTCGTGGTTTACCTGTGGTCGTTGGTGGCGATGGCGCTGCAAATCGCCTGACGGCCCCGCCGCAACCCATTTCCATTTCATAGTCCTGGAGAGGACACGCGAGGCTCGGGGGCTTTGAACAGCACCTGCGGCCTCGCGGATAACAAACCCGGGTCTTTCGATTTACGGGCTTTTCCCGATTTGGTTTTCGCCTGACTGCTGACGCGTCGAACGCCGCTGCCACGTCGTCCCCCGCGTCAGCGCAGGCGGAAGCCAATCCGGGAGCGTTTAAGCGCGCCGTTTGGCGCGCTTTTTCGTTTTTATCTTGACCCGTTTCGGCGTTTGTGCCCGTTTCGGTGTTTTTGATTGCGGTGGGCTCAGCGCCTTTGCCGCCGCGCCGATGCCCATGGCTGCGCGGAACGCCAGGGCATTGAACCCGGCCGTTTTTGACAAAGGCT
>JAEUKM010000424.1 GCA_016793085.1 Rhodospirillaceae bacterium | reverse complement strand
TGGCACTGACGACGACAAGAATAAGATGCCGCCGCACCGTCAGGCCGCCAACTACTACAAGGACGTGGTAAAGGAGTTGCGTGGTGAATTCCTCGTGACGATGGAGGAGCCCAAGACCTGGGCGCCTAAGCCAATTGAGATCGAGATCACCGGTATGGGCTTCAAACGCATCTTGTCGACGGCCGGAGCTGCCGCTGCGGCAGCGGTGATTCCTCCGCGTGCTGGATGACGGTGCGCGATCCAGGATGGCTCGGCGTTGATATCGCCGAGGACAAGATCACAAATTCGGCGGCGAAGCGCTTCCTAAAGACGCTAAAGCACAGGCGCATAGAGGGCTTCCGCCTGCTGCGCATCACCAGCAACGCGGACCTTTGGCAAATCCTCGTCATTGAGGTAACGGTCGATCGCCCGCAACAGGTGGTCCATGAAATCCTTTACCGCGAAACCATCGCGCTCGGATTCATCCCTGGCGGCCAAGAGCCGGTAGTGCTGCCAGTCCGGCCAGACTTTCCGAACGTGATGCACCTGAATCTGACGCCCAGGCCATATCCTAACAGCCTGTGCCTCTATGACCAACCTCTGGCCGAACGCCAGCTCCAGCAAACCCCGCTCAAGTTCCTCGAGCGCATCAGATGGTGGCTGGCGCAGACGGCGATCGACGCGCTGCATGGCGCCGACCAGCCGTTGGAGCCGGTGTTCCAAACGGATGTCACAACTCTGGTTGTAGAACGCGAATTCATCAAGACGGTGCAGGAGGATTTCGGCTTCGCGTCGCTGGGTGCATTTGATGGCACTGGAAACCGAGTTATCCTCGCCGACCGCGGCAATCCGAAACGCCCTTCTGGCGCGCCTGGCGCCAACGTCATTACCGTCTTAGCGGCGCCGCCGTCGGTACACGGACGTATCCGATCCGCGCCGCTCAATCTCGAAGAGCTTGCTGCTGCGCTCACCGAAACGGGCGTGGATATCATCACGGTCCTTAAGGAACGTATTCTGCGTTTCAATGACAAGCACCCGGATCAGGTGGAGCGTATGGTGATCGTCGTGGTCTGCTTCCCGATCAAGCGGGACGCCAGAAGCGACATCGAGACCGTTTCTTACCGGGCGTTCCACATTCACAAAAGGATCGGTGAGCTCGGCGTAGCCTTGGGCATTCTCGCGGCCAATGGCGGCGCGGCCAAGGGACCAAAGTTTGTGCGCTTGGTGCAGAAAGGTCCGGTCGCTGACCTGGACGAAATCCAGGTCTGGACCATGCAAACTGCCTGGGCCCTAGATCGGGCTATGGCTGCGCAGCTCTCCGGCACCAAGGCGAGTGACCGGCGCATTGTTCTCGTCGGCGCTGGCACCCTGGGCTCGCTCCTCGCACAGACGCTCGTCCGCGCGGGGAACGGTCTATGGACGATCATCGACCCCGACGTGCTGCTGCCACATAACATCGCCCGACATTCGACGACACATCACGCAGTCGGCGGGAGCAAAGCTTTAGCCGTCGCGGCGTTGTTGAACGACATTCTCGTCGGCGAAACGGGCGACGTGGCGACGCCGATTCACGCCGATGTTGTGAACCCTGGAAAGGACGCCGAGGCGGTTGAAAAAGCCATCATGTTGGCGACCGTGGTGCTGGATGCCTCGGCCTCTGTGACTGTCGCGCGACATCTGGCGATGGAATTGAAGGGAGCATCCCGAAACATCAGCGTGTTCTTTACTCCTTCAGGTCTCGATCTCGTCATCTTGTGCGAAACCCGTGCGCCCTCAGTTAGCTTGCTCACGCTCGAAGCACAGTATTACCGCGCCGTTATCAGCAACGACGCCTTGGACAGTCATCTTGCCGCCCCGCCGGGCCAGCTCTATCCCGTCGGCTCCTGCCGGCATCCTAGCAGCGTGCTTTCCTATGCTAAGGCCGCCGCTTTGGTGGGTTTGGGTACAAGTCTGCTTGACGTACAGATGGCGAGTGAAGCGCCGGCAATAACAGTGCTGCAGATGGATGCGACCACAGGCGCCGTGCAACACCGTGCCATTGAAGTCGCCGAACCGCTGTTGCGTACTTTCGATGATTGGACGATATGCTGGGACCTTGGCGTGGAGGCAGAGCTGATGAACCTGCGCACGTCCGCATTGCCCGCAGAAACGGGCGGCGTGCTGGTCGGCTTCTACGATCTGCCCCGTAAGCTCGTCTACGTCGTCAAGGCACTGTCTGCGCCGCCGGACAGCACGGAGACTACCACAAGCTTCGAGCGGGGTGTCACCAGAGTGCCTGACCTGCTGGCCGATATTGGACGCCGGACGCTAGGGCAGGTCGGCTACATTGGAGAGTGGCACTCTCACCCAGACGGAGTGGCGGCGCGGCCCTCTACAATGGACGTTACGCAGTTAGTCTGGTTGGTGGATAAGCTTTCTATAGTCGAGCAACCGGCTGTGATGATCATTGTCGGCGAAGACGGTCCGACAATCACTGTGGGTTTCATGAAGGACGAATAGACCGAGAGGGGAACAATGGGGGAAATTCTCAAGATTTCCGACAGTTACACCCGGGTTGCGCGGCTCTATCCGGGGGTAATTGCCGCGGTACCAGTTGTCTGGACAGTTGCCCTCGCGGCTCCGAAGCTGCTTGAGTTTAGTATTGCTAGCACGACCGTGTTGGCACTCCTCGGGGCAGCGGTGCTCTACGCCTTGGCATCAATCGCACGCTCGCGTGGTAAGATCCTGGAGCCCAAACTGCTGGAGAGCTGGGGTGGCTGGCCGACAACCGCAATGCTGCGGTATCGCAACGACACCCTTGATGCTTACACAAAAGCGAGGTACCGCGCGGCTCTAAAAAATCTGTGCCCTACTCTTCCTTGGCCGACAGAGGACGATGAGCGCCGCGAGCCTGCCGAAGCCGACATGGTCTATCGTTCAGCAACCCTCGCATTAATCGAGCAACGGCGCGATCCGAAGTATAAACTTCTACACCGGGAGAACGCGTCTTACGGCTTTCGCCGCAATCTCCATGGGCTAAAGCCGATCGGTATCGCAATCATACTCGTATGCGCGCTGGCCATCGGTGGAGCATGGCAGCTCTGGCCAGGCACAGTGTCCATCGATACGCTTGCCCTTATCGGCGTGGTAGACATTGCAATGCTCGCGTTTTGGCTTGCCGTCGCGAAGCGCAGTTACGTCCGCCAGGCTGCGGTCGAATACGGGCTTGCGCTTTTCCGCACGCTCGACGAGGCTGGGCCAACTCCGTAAGCCGACATGAGCGCGTCCGTTACAATTAATATTCAGATTTCCGATCAAGCGGTCAAAACCATCATGGTCGGCGCCGTCGTCCTCGGAATCGCCTATGTGGTCTACAAGCTCATTGAGAACATGGACGACAGCGCGATACCGTTGCCGCAAGAGGCCAAGGATTTTGCTCAGCTACCCGAGGTGACGCCTCAGAGCTTCGATCAGATCGGTGGGCATCCGGAAGTCCGCGCGCGGACGGTGAAACTCTTCCAGGACAAACACTACGTTTCGGCTGTGCGAGAGGCGTCGGTCGCGCTCTTTGATGTCATTCGCCGCAAGTCTGGCGTGCAGGCCGACAGCACCACTCTCGTTCAAAAGGTGTTTTGCGGCCCTAGCCGCATTCTCAAGTTCGTGGACGTCGCACCGCCCCACATCGTGAACGCCGAGGACGGGCTAGTCGGCCACCTCGAGAGCTTCGCTAAGCACACACGGAAAATACATATGCATGCCAGCATTGACCTCACCGATCATGACGCCCTCATCCAGATCAACTTGGCTGCCTACCTAGCAGACCGCGTCGAACGCCATGCGAGGCCTGTTTTTCCAGAGCCGCAATCAAGGTAGGGCCGCCAGCCAGAGACGGGCCAACTGGCACTCATCTAAAAATCGTCACAAAGACAGCCGCGCAAATCTTTGAATTAGCTCTTTATGATCGAACATAAATTTGAAACCGCATTGTCGGTGACCGCCCAGCTCGCCCGCCTATGCACTCGGTAACGCTTAGCCTGGTCGTCAACTCTGGGTGAGTAAAAATTGGCGTTAATACTGGCTCAAATCTCTAAATAAGTAAGCCTAAAGGGCAACTAATGACTGGCTTTGGCGGACAAAGAGAGCGTGTGTAGTCTCCGAAAGGAGCCCCACCATGACCGCAAGCCCGCCATGTGAGACAGCCGATAAGATCGAGGTACTGCATAAACTTTCGCTCGTTGAGCTGAAAAGTGAGTGGATCAAGCTTCATAAACAGGACGCCCCACCTACTGCTCGCCGAGATTATCTCGTTCGATCCATCGCGCACCGACTTCAAGAGCAAGACGGTCCGCGACTGCCGGCGTCGATCGCCCGGCGTCTAGAACTATCACCTGGTCAACCAATGAGTCCCGCCAGACCGGCGCCCACGAAGCTGCGCGAAGGCTCGAAGCTCCTACGTGAGTATCAGGGCACGATGCACGAGGTGGAGGTGGTTGAGAGAGGATACAGCTACGGCGGTCAGCGGTACGCCAGTCTCTCGGAGATTGCGAGGAAGATCACCGGCACCCGATGGTCTGGCCCGCTCTTCTTCGGACTGAAGCGTGTGGGCAGCGCCGCTTCAGTAAAGTCTCCGAACCCGAAGTTCGTGGTCGATCTCACCACCCCAGATGCACCGCGACGAGGTGGCGGTGGGGTGCCTCGGAGCCAGGAGGCGCCTCATGTCCTCTGAAACCAAGAAAGTCATCAAGTGCGCGATCTATACCCGTAAGTCCACCGAGGAGGGGTTGGACCAGCAGTTCAACACGCTGGACGCCCAGCGGGAGGCCTGCGAGGCCTTCATCCTGAGCCAGAAGCACGAGGGGTGGGTGGCCCTGCCCACGGCCTATGACGACGGTGGCTTCTCCGGAGGCAATATGGACCGGCCTGGGCTCGTACAGCTGATGGCTGATATCAGGGACCATAAGGTTGATGTGGTGGTCGTATATAAAGTGGACCGCCTGACCCGGTCACTCTCGGACTTCGCCAAGATCGTGGAGACTTTCGACGGGCAGGGGGTGTCCTTCGTCTCCGTTACGCAGCAGTTCAATACCACCAACTCCATGGGGCGGTTGACGCTCAACGTGCTGCTGTCCTTCGCGCAGTTCGAGCGGGAGGTGTCGGCTGAGCGCGTCCGGGACAAGATCGCTGCCTCCCGAAAGAAGGGCATGTGGATGGGGGGCTCGGTCGCCCTGGGCTATGACGTTAAAGACAAGCGTTATGTGATTAATCCCGAAGAGGCAAAGACCGTTCTCACGATCTTTGACCTCTATCTGCAACTACGCTCAGTCCGGGCTCTTCAGACCGAGCTCAAGCTCCGTGGCCTTAGAACCAAGCCCCGGACGATTCAGGGCAAACAGGCGGGAGAGGTGATCTTCACCCGGGGGCACATTTACTACATCCTCAACAATCGTTCCTATCTCGGCGAGGCAGTTCACAAAGGCAAATCATACCCCGCAGCCCACGAGCCCATCATCAGCCAGAACCAGTGGAGCCAGGTCCAGAAGGTCTTGGCAGAGAATGAAGTCAACAAGGAGATGGGCCGATACGCCAAGGAACCCAGTTTGCTCGGCGGTATAATCTATGACGACCACGGCAACCGGCTCACGGCCACACACAGCGTCAAGCGCGGCGTGCGGTATCGCTACTATATCGCCCAACCCTTATTGCAGAATCAACCCGACAAGGTAGGGGTGATCAAACGACTACCGGCCGCTGAGATCGAGGGGCTGGTCTCAGCCCAGATTCGGCAACTGCTTGAGAACCCCAAGCGCCTGTTCGCTGAGCTGGAGACCCAGGATACATCAGCCGGCGAGAAGACCTCCATCGTCACCGCGGCCAAGGAGCTGCACGCAAAATGGGCCAGCATGTCCAAGTCCGACACCCACGAGTTCATCCGGCAGCTAGTCGTGCAAGTGATCGTGGGAGGGGACAAAGTAAAGCTCAACCTCAACCGGGCACGGCTCCGCACTGCTCTCAAACTCTCCACCCTTATCGACACCGATCAGGATCAGTCTATTGAGATCAAGGTCAATGCTGCACTCAAACGCAACGGCAGAGAAACCCGACTTCTCATCGGGGAGTTCAGCTACGACCCTAGGCCCGCCAAGCCCAACCACGCCATGGTTGAAACTCTGAAGCGGGCACACAAATGGAACGCTGAGTTCATGGCCGGTCGCTCCACCGCGGACATGGGCGCAGAAGCCAAAGTTGACCGAAAGTTCATTCAATCGGTCATTCCGATCGCATTTCTCGCGCCCGACATAACAACTGCCATTCTCGAAGGACGGCAACCGCCTAGCCTGACCGTGAAACAACTCCGCAAGCACGTCCCTGCGGACTGGGCGCAGCAGCGCAAGGTCTTCGGTTTTCCCGCGATCTGAGTTCCACCAAAGTTCTCCAAGCATGTTGCTGAGCAACATGCACGTTCAGTGCGTAGCCCGCGCTTCGCTGCATCTGATCAGCGTCTCAGATGGCTTGGATTCAAGCTGCGGTGTGTTGCGCAGCAACATCCCGCAGCATTAGTCAGCTCAAATCTGTAATTGTGCCCTCAGTTCAGGCGCACTCGCCTACCCCGGAATCAGAGAGCAGAGAAAATTCGGTGGCTTCGGCCCAAAAAAAGCAATCGTGCGGAATTCTCCGGAAGGCCAGATGAAAAAAGCGCGCAAAACACCGCGAAATGGGCCACAATCTCAGAGAGAGTATACAGAACATGATACAACTATTGATGGTGGCTGGGGCGCCAGGATTCGAACCTGGGAATGGCGGTACCAAAAACCGCTGCCTTACCGCTTGGCGACGCCCCAGCAGGCGTCGGGCTTAAGGCCTGAATGGCCGTTGCCCGTTGGAAGGGGCGGCACCATAGCCAGCCCGCCCGCCTCCTGCAACCCTTGGAAATGGCTCTATTCCGCCCCTAAAGCCTGCATGACCAGCCCCGGCGTCAGCAACTGTGGCAAAACCTGAGGCTTGGCCGCCCCCGCGCCATAGTAGACATACAGCGGCACGCCCGAGCGGCCGAAGCCCGCCAGGGTTTTGGCGATTTCGGGGTCGCGGTTGGTCCAGTCGGCTTTCAAGTAGGCGACGTTGCGGCTGGCCATGGCGTCTTTTACTTCGGCGGTTGAAAGCGCTACGCGCTCGTTCATCAGGCAGGTGATGCACCAAGCCGCCGTGAAGTTGACGAACACCGGGCGGCCCGCCGCGCGCAACTCTGCCAGGCGCTGGGGCGAGTAGGGCTCGACGCCAGAATTCTGCGCGCTTTGCGTGTTTGTGGCCGCCGGCGCGCTGCTGACAGTGACGATCAGGGCCACGGCCGCGGCAAACGCCAGCGCGCCGATGATGCCGCTGGCGCTGAGGAGCTTGCCCGCATTTTGCGTCAGGCCCAAGAGCCATGCTGATAATGCCAGGAGCACCAGCCCGGCCAGGGCGCCGGCGAAGCCTTCAGCGCCCACCTGCTGAGAGAGCACCCACACCATCCACGCCGCCGAGGCATAAAGCGGGAAGGCCAGCACCTGCTTCAAGCGGTGCATCCACACGCCGGGCTTGGGCAACAGCTTCGCGGCCTGCGGTACCAGGCTGAACAAGAGGAAAGGAGCGGCCAGACCCAGGGCCAGGCTTTCGAACACCAGCAGCGTCACAATGGCAGGTTGCGCCATGGCGTAGCCCACGGCCACGCCCATGAACGGCGCGGTGCATGGTGTCGCCACCACCACAGCCAAGGCGCCGGTGAAGAAAGCGCCCGCCACACCGTCGCGCTGGGTCAGGCTTTGGCCCGCCCCCATGATGCCGCCGCCGATGTCGAACACGCCGGAGAGATTTAAGCCCAAAGCCAGAAGCACATAGGCGATGACAGTCACGAAGGCGGGCGATTGCAGTTGGAAGCCCCAGCCGATCTCGGTGCCTGCCCCGCGCAGGCCGATCAGCAGGCTCGCCAGCACGCCGAAGGTGGCCAATACGCCAATGGTATAGGCGATCCCGTCGCGGCGGCGCTGTGCGCCAGCCTCGGCGCCGTGCCCGGCGAACGCCAGCGCCTTCATGGCCAGCACCGGCAGCACGCAGGGCATGAGGTTCAGGATCAACCCACCCAGGAAGGCGAACACAACGGCGGCCCATAAGCTCACGTCGGCGGCACCGTCTGTGACCGGCAATGCTTCGGGGGTTTGCGCAGCCGGTGCGGGGGCGGCGGCCGTGAAGGCGTAAGCTTTGTGGCCCACCTCTGACTCCACCACAATCAGGCCGCCTGTTTGGGCCGGCACCTCCAGCGGTGTCGGGGCTTGCGCCACGCTGATGCTGAGGGCGCCGTCGTCAATGTCGCTGTCTTGGGTAGCTGCGTTGTCGATCAGGCCGGTGTCGTAGGGGAAGAAGACGGCCTTTCCTTTGGCTTCAAAGCCGGGCCCGGCGCTGACCGTGATTGTTGCTCCTTTGCGCTCAATCGATACCGGCCAGGGTGCGGCTTGGGGAAGGGCCGCCAAGGCTTTCTCGATTTCGGGCGCATACAACGACGGCGCGGACGATTTCGCCGCATCCACGTTCAAGGTCACGCGGAACACGCCTGAGTCGGGGATGCAGATGTCGGCGCACACCAGCCAGTCGCCACTGGCGTCAATCGTCAGCGTCTGCGGGCTCTTCAGTGTCTTGTCCAGCGTCAGCGGCACGGGCAGCAGGACGATGTTGCTGTAGCCAAAGTTGATGAGCGGGCCGTAGGGAATGCGCTCGGGCGTGGGCCAGGCGATCTCGCCCGCCGTAACGCCTATGGGCAGTGTCCAGGTGATCGAGCCGGGCAGGCCGGAATCGCCCGGGTTGCGCCAGTATGTGTGCCAGCCGGGATCAAGTTCGATCTTCAAGGCGGCCCACACCGTCTCGCCGGGCTGGGCGCGGTCGCGCGACAGAATCAGCGTGGTGCGCGCATGGTCGGACTTCACGCTGGCGCCGGGGACTAAAGCAGGGCTAGCGGTTTGCGCGGTTGCGGGCAGCGCCAGCAGCAAGCCCGCGCAGACCAGGGCCTTGAAACTCAACATATAAAGCGCGCGCAGCATCATGATCCGGTGTCAGCCTTGGTTGGTCGGGTGCAGGGCCGAGGCGGGCCCCAAACGTCCGGGCCTAATCCACCACGACGGATGCGCTTCGGCAATGGTTAGTGCGGCTATTTGGGCGGCGCTCGGGCTTTCAAAAAGCCCAAAACACGTGGCCCCCGAGCCCGACATCCGCGCGATCAGGCACCCGGGCGCGCGGGTCAGGGCTGCGGCCACAGCGCTGATCTCGGGCACAAGGCCCAAGGCCGGCAGGGTTAAATCGTTGCGCGTGGTCTGGAGGAACGCAGCCAGGCTTTTCACGTCGGGCCAGCCCGCTGTGGTGGGCTGGCTGAGCGGCGCTGAATAAGGCGGGCGTAAGGCCCGGAATACATCGGCAGTGGAGAGCGCAAGGCCTGGATTTATCAGCACCGTGCCGCACACGGGAAAGGCCGCCACGGGCCCCAAGAGTTCGCCGATGCCGCGCATCATCGCGGGCGCGTCGTTCAGGCACACCGGCACGTCGGCGCCCAGACTTGATGCCAGATCATGAGCAGAGGGAAGCGCGGGCAAGCCGTGCAGTTTTTGCAGCGCGCGCAAAGTTGCTGCGGCATCCACCGAACCGCCGCCCAGGCCCGCAGCGACGGGCAGGTTCTTTTTCAACGTAATGACCGCGCCCGCGCCGGGCTTCAAAATAAGCCGCGCCGCTTTCAGCACGCTGTTATCGGGTTCTGTACTAAGCGCCGCCGCGAAGGGGCCTTCGACGTTCAGGCACAGATCATCAGCCGGACTGACGATGATCTCATCGCCGATGTCGGCGAAGGCCACCAGCGATTCCAGCAGGTGATAGCCGTCGGCCCGCTTGCCCGTCACGTGCAGGAACAGGTTGATCTTCGCCGGGGCAAACATGCGGATCGAAGCCATAACGCTGAGCCGGGTTTAGGCGTGATGATGAAAGCGCGGTGGGACGGTCAGGCCCCTAGTCGTTGCGGGCCAGGCCTTGCTCCAGCTTGGCTTGCAGCGCCACCTTTTGCTTGTCTTCGGGCTTCAGCGTAAGCGCGCGCTGCCACTGAAAGCGCGCTTCCTTGCGCCGCCCGACTTTCCAATAAGC
>JAEUKM010000361.1 GCA_016793085.1 Rhodospirillaceae bacterium | reverse complement strand
CAGGTGCGTTGACAGAATACCTCTATCAGCCGCAGTGCCTTGGCCTTCGCCCGCCTGCAATACAACAGCGCCTGCCCCGTCGCCGAACAGCACGCAGGTGGCGCGGTCGTTCCAATCGAGCAGGCGCGTGAAGGTTTCTGCGCCGATCACCAGCGCGGTTTCGGCCTGGCCCACCTTGATAAAATTATCGGCGACGCCCAGCGCGTACACGAAGCCCGAACACACCGCCTGCACGTCGAAGGCGATGATACCGGGGCGGCCCAGGGCCGCCTGCACCTTGGCGGCGGCCGCCGGAAACGTGTTGTCGGGCGTGGTGGTGGCGACAACGATAAGATCGAGATCCTTGCCGTCCATCCCGGCGCGCGACAAAGCCTGTTTTGCAGCGGCAATGGCGAGGTCCGAGGTCAGTTCGCCGTCGGCGGCCACATGACGCTGCTTGATGCCGGTGCGCTCGGTAATCCACTCATCGGTGGTCTCCACGCGCGCGGCCAATTCGGCATTGGTCACGACGCGCTCGGGGAGGTAGGCCCCGACGCCGGCGATCAATGAGCGTCTGGTCATTCCGATACGGCCTGCGCTACCGCCGCGCCAGCGCTGATGCGCTCCAGTTCCTCGCCGATCTTGCTGTTCAGATCGCGGGCGATCATGTCGACGGCGACACCGACCGCATTGGCGAAGCCGACCGCATCCGTTCCTCCGTGACTTTTCACCACGACACCATTCAAACCGACAAACAGTGCGCCGTTATAGCGCCGCGGGTCGGTGCGCGCCAACATCCGTGACAGCACGGGCTTGGCGAAAATCATGCCGAATTTCGCCATCCATGAACTTTTAATGGCGTTCTTGAGAAACTCGGTGAACAGCTTGGCGGTGCCTTCGGCGGTTTTCAACGCCACGTTGCCGGTAAAGCCGTCGGTCACGACCACATCCACGGTGCCCATGGCGATATCATCGCCCTCGATGAAACCATGGAACTCCAGCTCCAACGGCGAATCCCTCAGCATCTGGGCGGCCTGGCGCAGGGTGTCGGTGCCCTTCAGGTCCTCCGAGCCGATGTTGAGAAGGCCGATGCTGGGGCGCTGCAGGCCCAACAGGGCACGGGCGAAGCACTCGCCCATGATGGCGAATTCCACCAGATTGCGCGCATCGCACATGGCATTGGCGCCGAGGTCGAGCATCGCGGTTTCCCCGATGCGCGTGGGGAACAGGCTGCAAATCGCCGGGCGGTCGATACCGGGCAGCGTGCGCATCATGATCTTGGACATGGCCATCAGCGCGCCGGTGTTGCCCGCCGAAACGACACCCGAAGCCTCGCCCAGCTTCACGGCCTCGATCGCTTTCCACATGCTGGAGTTGCGACCCTGGCGCAGGGCCTGGCTGGGCTTGGCGTCGCCGGTAATGACGTCGGGCGCGTGCTTGATAGTCACGCAGTCGGCCAGCGTGGGCTCGGCGGCCACCAGCGGCGCGATACGCGCCTCGTCGCCGTACAGCAGGAACTTCGCCTTGGGATAGCGCACGCGCGCCATGGCGACGCCCTTCACGACAATGTCAGGTGCGTGATCGCCACCCATGGCGTCGATGGAAATGATTTGTGGCGCGCTCACCCTCTCCCCTTCAGGTACTCGCCCCGTGAAATCATCACAGTCGGATTGTGCCCCAGCATGCGAGAGGCCAGGTGCAAACCGGTATAATCGCGATAGAGATTAAGCGGCTGTGGACTTGGACGCCACAACTTCGCGGCTGTCATAGTGGCCGCAGGCGCCGCAAACGTGGTGCGGGCGCTTGCGCTCGCCGCAGTTGGGGCATTCCTGGTAAGAGGCGGCCGACAGGGCATGGTGGGCGCGGCGCATGTTGCGGCGCGATTTCGTGGTTTTACGTTTAGGAACCGCCATGGTCGTGATCTTTCATAAGGTGTGGCCCACAAGGCAAAAGCCGCCCAAAACGAGCGCTAGCGCAACTGGCCGCAACGGAAGGCGCAGTTCATAGCGGAAAGGGGTGAGCGGCGCAAGCCGTGTAACTAATTGTTTTTATTCTGAGTTTTCAGTTTTGCCAAGGCCGCGAAGGGTGAAATGGTGGCTTTTCCCGTCTCGACGCCTGGCTTCTTGGGGTTTTGGAACACTGCGCCGGGGGCCCGCGGGTACGGGTCAATGAACAGCGCTAACTGCTCCACCACCAGTTCGCCCAGGTCGATTTCATCGCCCGTCAGCAGTTCGGGCGGATCCTCGTGCGGGGACAGGTCCAGTTCGCCGCCCTCCTCGTCCTCGTCCGGCTCGCGCGAAAAGCCCAGGGAAAACGATTCGGCGATGGAGGATTTCACCGGCACAAGGCTGACGACGCAACTCTGCACGACCTCGGCCTGAAGCTCGCCGGTCACGGTGATGATGCCGCTGCCAGCGGGCGTCAGTGTGATCCTGGCCGTGAGCACTGGTAATTCAAGCAGGCCTAAGCGTTCGGCGACGCGTTTTCGGTCATCGTCTTTGGCAGTCAACGTGTAGTCGCGCCCCTTGGCGGGCAACTGCGTTACATCGACAGGAAACGAGTATTCCAGGGCAGGTGCGGATGCGGACATTGCTCATGCCCCCGCCACGCGCACCTCGGGCCAGGCCATGCGCCCGGCCGCGAAGTCCGCAAACTCCACGCCGCTCAAGGCCGCGTCGGCGGCACGGACGTAGCGCGCGAGCTGGTCCACTTGCGCTTCGCCAGGGGTTAGCGCGCGGTACAGATTGCGCTTCAGCGCCTCGGCCAGCCCGGCCCCATCCTGATCCAGGCCCGCCTCGTACTCACCCGCGCGGCCATAAAAGCCCTTGGCCATTTTCTTGATGTGCTTGCCGATGCTCATGTCGCCCACGCCCACTTCGCGCAGCGAGCGGTCCATGTCCTGGAACATGTAGTCGAACAAAGCCTGCGACAGCGGCTGGTAGATTTCAGGCGGTTCCTTACGCACACGGCGG
Source organism: Rhodospirillaceae bacterium (assembly GCA_016793085.1). Taxonomy (GTDB): domain Bacteria; phylum Pseudomonadota; class Alphaproteobacteria; order Rhodospirillales; family Rhodospirillaceae. Next base: position 7,476 of record JAEUKM010000361.1, on the reverse strand, counting down.
ATGGCCAGTGTCGCGTGCAGCACGACCATATCGAAGCGACCGTTCAGCGAATCCGGCACGCCCAGCTCGCTGTAAAACACCGCGGTCCGGGCCTGCGCCACAATCGCGTTGTAGATGGCGACGGCGGCGGCCTGGAACGGATTTTCGCGGCGCAGAAAGGAAAAAAGGCCCATGAGCAGCGTCTATGACCAAGAATTAAGGCAGCCTAGGAAACAGGCCCGCCATAGTATATTGAAGCCGCTATATAGAACCCAGGGGCGGCGGGAACAACCCGCTAAAGCCGCCCCGAAGACGAACCGGCGAGTGCCCATACATGCGTTTTGTTTCGGTTTTCAAGTTAGGTACGGCCCTGGCCGCGGCGCTGACGCTGGCCGGGTGCATCAAGGATATCGACGCGCGCGGCAACCTGCCGCCCGAGGACGCCATGGCCAAACTGGCCCCCGGCGAACAGACCCGCCAGGACGTGCAGAACCTGTTGGGCACCCCCTCCACCACGGCGGTGTTCGACACCGAGACCTGGTACTACATCAGCGCGCAGACGACACAGTACGCGTTCTATCCGGTGGAAGAACTGGAACGCACGGTCTACGCCGTGCATTTCGACCAGCGCGGCATTTTAAAAGACGTGCGCAAGCTTACCGGCGACGACGGCCGCGAAATCCAGGTCGCCAGCCGCGAAACGGCGACCAAAGGGCGCGAATACAGCCTGATCGAACAGTTGATCGGCAACCTGGGCCGCTTCAACGCCGGCAAGGAAAAGAAAGGCCCGCAGTAAACTGCGCCGCCGCGAGACACAAAAAAGGCCCCGGATTGCTCCGGGGCCTTTTTCGTCAGCGTTTGTGGCTTAGTGGCCGGCGGCGAGAATCGCCAGCAGCAGGATCGCCACGATGTTGGTGATCTTGATCATCGGGTTGACGGCCGGACCGGCGGTGTCCTTGTACGGATCGCCCACGGTGTCGCCCGTCACGGCAGCCTTGTGGCTGTCCGAGCCCTTCTTGTGGCCCTCGCCCAGGTAGCCGTCTTCGATCAGCTTCTTGGCGTTGTCCCACGCGCCGCCACCCGAAGTCATCGAGATGGCGACGAACAGGCCCGTCACGATGGTGCCCAGCAGCAAAGCGCCCAAGGCCGTGAAGGCTTCCGCCTGACCGGCAATGGCGTTGACCAGGAAGTACACCGCGACCGGCGCCAGAACCGGCAGCATCGAGGGAATGATCATTTCCTTGATGGCGGCTTTGGTCAGCAGGTCGACGGCGCGGCTGTAATCGGGCTTCTGCGTGCCCTGCATGATACCGGGCATTTCCCGGAACTGGCGGCGCACTTCTTCCACGACCGAACCGGCGGCGCGTCCGACGGCTTGCATGCCCAACGCACCAAACAGGTACGGCAGCAGACCGCCGATGAACAAGCCGACGACGACATACGGATTCTCAAGACGGAATTCGATGTTGAGGTCCGGGAAGTAGAACTTCAGGTCCGCCGTGTAAGCCGCGAACAGCACAAGCGCCGCGAGGCCGGCCGAGCCGATAGCGTAGCCTTTGGTGACGGCCTTGGTGGTGTTGCCGACCGCATCCAGCGCGTCGGTGACCTTGCGGACTTCCGGCGGCAGGTGCGACATTTCGGCGATGCCGCCGGCGTTATCGGTGACTGGGCCATAGGCATCAAGCGCCACGACGATGCCAGCCAGAGCCAGCATGGTGGTCGCCGCGACCGCGAGCCCGAACAGGTCCGCGACAACGTAAGAGCCGATGATGCCCGCCGAGATCACCAGCACCGGCAGAGCGCACGCTTCCATCGAAATGGCGAGACCCTGGATGATGTTGGTGCCGTGGCCGGTCATGGACGACTTCGCCACCGACTGTACCGGGCGAGAACCGATGCCTGTGTAGTATTCGGTGATGACGATGATCAGGCCCGTCACGGCCAGGCCGATGAATGCGCAAATGATCAGGTCATTGCCGGTCACGACCGTTCCGTTGACGGTTTGTAGCCCCTCGCCCGCCATCTGCGTGGTCACCCACACGATCAGGCCAGCCGAGATGACGGCGGTGACGATGAAGCCGCGGTACAGCGCCTTCATGATCTTGCCGTCGGAACCGATACCGGAGAAGAACGTGCCGATCACCGAGGCGATGATGCACACGCCGCCCACCACCAGCGGATACAGCATGGCGGTGGTTTCCGCCGCGCCATCGAAGTAGATGGTGGCCAGAAGCATGGTGGCGACAATCGTCACCGCGTAGGTTTCAAACAAGTCGGCGGCCATACCGGCGCAATCGCCAACGTTGTCGCCGACATTGTCGGCGATCACGGCCGCGTTGCGCGGATCGTCTTCAGGAATGCCCGCTTCGACTTTGCCCACCAGGTCGGCGCCGACATCGGCGCCTTTGGTGAAAATGCCGCCGCCCAGGCGCGCGAAGATGGAAATCAGCGACGCGCCGAAGCTCAAGGCCACCAGACCTTCGAGAACCTTGCGCTGGTCGATGCCGGCGTTTTGCAGGGCGAAGTAGTAAATCGCAACACCCAAAAGGCCCAAGCCGACGACAAGCAGACCTGTCACCGCACCGGCCTGGAAGGCCGTGGCATGGGCGAGTTTCAGACCGCCCGTCTGGGCTGCCGCCGCCGTGCGCACGTTGGCGCGCACCGAGATGTTCATGCCGACGTAACCGGCCGCACCCGAAAGCACCGCGCCGATGACGAAGCCGATCGCAACCGTGGCGCCCAAAGTCACGGCCAGGATGACGGCCACAACCACGCCGACGATGCCGATGGTGGTATATTGACGGTTCAGATAGGCAGCCGCGCCCTCTTGGACGGCAGCGGCGATTTCCTGCATGCGCGCGTTACCGGCCGGCTGGCTCAGCACCCGGCGCGTCGCATACGCGCCATAAAGCAATGCCAGCACGCCACAGCCGATGACGAGAAGTTCCAGCGAACTCATATTTGCCCCTTAGATTTGATGGTTTGCGGCGGGCGGTTCATCCGAGAACCGTGCCGTGAGAAAGCCAATTTTATCCGAAAAACGAATGTGTTAGCGGCTTTTAGAACAACCCCTCCGCTAAAAGCGGTCGGACGATGCCAGAACGCCCTGTCAGACGCAACAGAGGATGGGTGTTCCCGATTTACGCTGCACTGCAACAGAGCCCGACCCACATGGCTTTTCACATGGCTTTTACAGCCCGGGGCTTACCGCTTGGACTTTTGCGTGAACACGTTGACCAAGAGCACATCGTTGACCTTGTCGCCGTACAACTTCTTGGCGGAGGCGTTCAACTTGGCCTTGATCTCCCTCAGATCAAGCGCCTCTTTTTTCTGAAAGTACGTCTGGAAGTACGGCACGAACTCGTCGATGACGGCGTTCTCGTACCGCACGATCTGCGTTTCCACCGCGTCCTTTTCGCTTTTCACCACATTCAACCGCACGCTGATGTACACGCTGCGCTCCAGCTTCGTGTCGGTTAAGACGGGCACGATCATGTCGCGTAGGACCACAAAGGTCATGGCTTCGCTGGGTGGTTTGAATTCCTTGGCCTTGCGTTCCGCATCGACCTTGGCCGCGGCGGCGGCCGCAGCCGACTGCGCCGCTGTCGGCGGATTGAACGGATTGGGCAGCACGCCCAGCATGATCAGCGCCCCGGCGCCGCCCCCGCCCACCAGAACCAGCAACAGCACGATCACGATAATGCGTTTCATGGATGCCCGTGTCCCTAGCGGTGACGATACCCGGCCGAGAATAGCGTAAGGGGTTGGCCGTTTCCATCTAGCACTGTTACGCCGTTCCCTTCGACAAACCGACCGATGGGTGTCACCGCCACGCCGACCTTGCGGCCATGCTCTTGTGTCGCGGCGATGTTGGCCGGAGGAACGGCCAACGCCAGTTCGTAGTCATCGCCGCCCGTCAGAACGCGCATCAAGGCCGCTGGCGTGGTGCGCAGAACCGATGCCGCCGCGGCGGATAACGGTATTTGTGTCGTGTCGATGACGGCCCCCACCCCGGACTGGACGCAGATGTGTCCCACGTCGGCGCACAGTCCGTCCGAGATATCCAGGCAGGCACTGTCGCGGTTGGCCAGCGCCTGACCCAAAGTCAATCGCGGCTGCGGCAGGCGGTATCGGTCCAGCAGATACTGCCGGTGTTCCTGGCTTAAGGCCTCATACGCGCCTTTGGCTGCGTCGAGCCCCAGGGCCGCATCACCTATTGTGCCCGAGACGCACAGGATATCGCCGCTGAGCGCACCGGAACGGCGGATGAAGTGCCCCGTTTTCACTTCACCCAACGCGGTGATGGAAATGGTCAGTGGGCCCGGCGTGGCTGTCGTGTCGCCGCCCACGAGCGGGCAGGCAAACGCGGTGACATCCTGCGCAAGCCCCGATGTGAACGCGCGCAGCCAGTCGTCGCTGATCTGATCGGGCAGCGCCAGGGCCATCAGAAAGCCAACAGGCTTCGCGCCCTTGGCCGCAAGGTCCGACAGATTCACGCGCAAGGCTTTGCGTGCGATCAGGTCAGGCGCGTCGTCGGCGAAAAAATGCACGCCCGCCACCAGTGCGTCTTTGGTGATGACGAGTTCGCAGCCGTGGCCAACCGTGACTGTGGCGGCATCGTCGGTGAGGTTGAATGCGCCCGGCGCGCCCTGGCTCAGCGGCGCGAGCAGTTGGCGAATGAACTCGAATTCGCCAAGCCGGGCCATGCTATGCGGACCCTGCGATGCGCCCGAGCGCGCGGGCGACCTTATCCAGCACCGCGTTGGCCAACTTCGGCTCGGGGCCGGGATAGAACGCATGCGCCACGTCGACGAATTCGGAGATGGTCACGCGCGGCGGAATGTCCGAGCGCACCAGAAGCTCGGCAATCGCCGCGCGCAAAATGGATCTCAACACCAGTTCCAGGCGCTCGGCAGGCCAGTCGGCCGAAAGCGCGCCCGTCATCATGGCGTCCACTTCGCCGCCACGCTTTTCGACACAGCGCACGATATCCACCAGAAGTTCGGTGTCGGCTTCGTGCAGTTGCACGAAATCTTCCTGGGCAGTGTCGGGGTCTTCGACAATCGCCACCCCGCCCTGGCGGCCCGAGATAAAATCCTTCAGGACCACATCGGGGCTCAGGGCCAGAACGTCGATCTGGTACAGCGCCTGAACGGCGGCCAAGCGGCCCGCACTGCGGGCCATCATTGCAGCGGTCACATGAGGGGTGGATGCGGAGCGCGCAGCAGCCATGGGAACGGGATTCCGCCTGTCAAAGAGCAAAACGAGAGAATATGGACGCTTATAGACCGAAGCCGCGCTTAATCTCAATCATCCTCAGGCAGGCCCGAGCCGCCCGGCCGCCTACATCGTCGGGGCCCTTGGGGTTAGCGCGCGCCATAGCCAGCTCCCAGGTCGGGCACGTCAGGATGCCGTTGCCCGTGGGCACTTTCAGGTCCAACGCCACACGGCTGACACCCGCCATGGATTCCCGGCAGACATACTCGTAGTGGTCGGTCTCGCCCTTCACGGCGCAGCCCAAAGCTACGAAGCCGTCATAAACCTTGCCTTGCGCGTTCCGGCCCTTGGTGAAGGCCAGCATCGCGGCGGCGGGAATTTCCAGAATGCCCGGCACCGTCAAGAGTTCATACGTGGCGCCGACTTTGTCCAGCGCCGCCTTGGCGCCCGACAATAGCTGATCGGCGTTCTCGTCATAAAAACGCGCTTCGATAATCAGGACATGCGGGGCGGCGGCCATGAAACAAACCAAAAGGCGTTAAAAGATTTTTCGCTGCTCGATGATCTTGAGGCCGTAGCCGTCAAGGCCCACCACATTTTTCGAGATATTGGTCAGCAGGATCATGTTGCGCACGCCCAAGTCCACCAGCACTTGCGCGCCGACGCCGTAGTCCATCAGGCGCGCGGGGCTTTCTTCGCCTTTCACGGCGGCCTTGACGCGGTCCGACAGCCGCACGCTGCCCGGCTGGTCGCGCAAGACCACCACGACGCCGCGCCCAAAGGCCGCGATCTGTTCCATGGCGTGCTGCAATTCGCCCGTCTTCGGATTGGCGGCATCGCCGAACATGTCGCTCAGGATGCTGACCTGATGCATGCGCACCATGACGGGCTCGGGCCCGTCCACCTTGCCTTTGATCAGCGCCACATGCTCCGCGCCCGACACGCCATCGGTGTAAATGCGTAAGAGCCACTGGCCGCCATGCTTGGAGGTGAACGGCATCTCCGTTTCGATGCGCACCAGCCGTTCCTTGCGGCGGCGGTACGCAATCAGGTCGGCGATGGTGGCGATCTTGATGTTGTGAAGCTGCGCGAATTTGATGAGGTCGGGCATCCGCGCCATGGAGCCGTCGTCGTTCATGATCTCGCAGATCACGCCCGCCGGAATAAGCCCGGCCAGGCGCGACAAATCCACGGCCGCTTCGGTGTGGCCGGCGCGGACCAGAACGCCGCCGTCGCGCGCCATCAGGGGAAACACGTGGCCCGGTGTCGCCAAATCGTCGCGCGTGCGGGCCGGGTCGATGGCGACCGCGATGGTCCGTGCGCGGTCGGCCGCCGAAATGCCGGTGGTGATGCCGTCCTTGGCCTCGATGCTGACGGTGAAGGCCGTGGCGTGGCGCGTTTCGTTGTGCGTGGTCATCATCGGCAGGCGCAGTTCCTCGCAGCGCTTGCGCGTCATGGACAGGCAGATCAGGCCGCGCCCGTGCTTGGCCATGAAGTTGATGGCCGCCGGTGTGGCCATCTGCGCCGGGATCACCAGATCGCCCTCGTTCTCGCGGCCTTCGTCGTCGACGAGAATGAACATCTTGCCGTTGCGGGCGTCCTCGATGATCTCGTCGATCGAGGACAGGTATTCGGTATAGCTCACGGTCTTATCCACGGCTGGTCTCCAACAGGCGCGCAACATAGCGCGCGAGCACGTCAATTTCCATGTTGAGGCGGTCGCCTTGTCTCAACGCGCCAAAAGTCGTCTCGGCCTGTGTATGCGGGATGATGTTCACCCCAAATGTGGTGGCGTCGACCTCGTTCACGGTCAGCGAGACGCCGTCCAGGGCGACCGAGCCTTTCGCGGCCACGTACTTCGCCAGGGTTTGCGGCGGGCTGATGGTGTAGCGCTTCGAGGCGCCGTCATCGCGGATGGACGTCACCTCGGCCACACCGTCCACATGGCCCGCGACGATGTGCCCGCCCAGTTCGTCGCCCGCTTTCAAGGACCGTTCCAGGTTCACAGGCGTACCGGCCACCCACGCCCCCAGGGTGGTCTTGGAGAGTGTCTCGCCCGACACATCCACGTCGAACCAATCCACGCCTTTTTGGGTCACGGTCAGGCAGCACCCATTGCAGGCTATGGATGCACCCAGTGCGACCTCGGCCATGGGGTATTTGGTGGCAATGCGAAAGCGCCGGTCTGCCGCCCCGGGAACGGGATTTGCCACGGCGGTCACGCGCCCAAGGTCTGTGATGATGCCTGTAAACATGATGGCGCAGATATAGCCCGGAAAC
>JAEUKM010000344.1 GCA_016793085.1 Rhodospirillaceae bacterium | reverse complement strand
CCTCAAGTCGCAGCTTGGCAACGAGTGGAGCGTGGCCTCGCGTACGACAGCCGATGACCGCTGGACCGTCATCGCGACACCCGCTTCGGCGCCTGCGGTCATGTACCTGTACGACCGCGCGGCAAAAAAACTCACCAAGCTTTACAGCACGCGGCCCGAGTTGGACGTCGAGCCGCTGGTGGGCATGCAGGCGTTGGAACTGAAATCGCGCGATGGGCTGACGCAAGTCTCGTACCTCACGCTGCCTAAGGACAGCGATGCCGACAACAACGGCAAACCCGACAAGCCCGTGCCGATGGTTCTGCTCGTCCACGGCGGCCCCTGGAGCCGCGATGTCTACGGCTTCAACCGCACGCACCAGTGGCTGGCCAACCGCGGTTACGCGGTGCTGTCGCCCAACTACCGCTCGTCCACAGGCTTCGGCAAAGCCTTCATCGCCGCGGGAAACCTGCAATGGGGCACCACCATGCACGATGACCTGATCGACGTGGTGGAATGGGCCATTACTAACGGCATCACCACCCGCGACAAGGTGGCGATCATGGGCGGCTCGTACGGCGGCTATGCCACTCTGGCGGGGCTGACGTTCACGCCCGATACGTTTGCTTGCGGGGTTGATATCGTCGGGCCGTCGAACCTGATGACGCTGCTTTCGTCCATCCCGGCCTATTGGGAGTCCGAGCGCGTGCAGTTGTATGCCCGCGTCGGCGATCCGACGACCGAGGACGGCAAGAAGCTGTTGGCTGAACGCTCGCCGCTGTTCAAGGCCGACGCCATCAAGAAGCCGCTGCTGATCGGGCAAGGGGCCAACGACCCGCGCGTGAAGCAGGCGGAATCCGACCAGATCGTCGCCGCCATGAAGGCCAAGAACATTCCTGTCACATACGTGCTATTCCCGGACGAAGGCCACGGCTTTGCCCGGCCCCAGAACAACACGGCCTTCAACGCCGTCACCGAGGAATTCTTAAGTGCCTGCCTGGGCGGGCGCGCAGAACCCATCGGCGATGCGCTGAAACCCTCCAGCATTACCGTGCCGCATGGCGCTGAATTCACGCCGGGTTTGAAGGCTGCGCTCGACGGCTTGGCGGCGAACTAAAGCAACCGGAAGCCCGCGAAACTGGAACTTAAAATTCCTCTTTCGCGGGTTGTTTGGGCCGGGTTGTTCGGGCGCGTGTCCCCGCGCTAGGCTTCGGCCAATTCTTTCAGGCCTGGGGAGGGCCGCCTTATGAAATTCAGTTACGCTCGTAAACTTCTGGCCACCACAGCCGCGGTCACGATCTCTGTCATGACGCTGACCAGCACCGCTGCACCCGCCATGGAGCGCGTGAAGGCCATCTTCGCGTCCAAACCTGCGGCCCCCACGGCCGCCGACGCGGCAGCGTTCATCGCCCGCGTGGAAAAAGAAAGCGAAGCCCTGGGCGAGGAGGCCGCGCGCATCAACTGGTCCTATGCCACCAACATCACCTACGACACCCAGTGGCTGGTGGCCAAGATCAGCGAGCGCATCACCAAGCTGGCGGTGGAATACGCAGTCGAAGCCAAAAAATACGACGGCGTCGCGGTCGATCCCGTCACGCGCCGCAAGCTCGATTTCATCAAGCAGGGCATTACGCTGCCCGCACCCCAGAACCCCGAAGCCATCGCCGAACTCGCCGCCGTCACCACGCGCCTGTCCTCGGCTTATTCCACGGGCAAGATCGAGTACAACGGCAAGACGGTACCGCAAAGCGAAACCGAAGTGCTGATGCGCACCGAGCGCGACCCGGCCAAGCTCTCTGAAATCTGGACCAAGTGGCACAACAACGCACGCGGCATGAAGGCCGATTACGCCCGCATGGTCGAGATCGGCAACGCCGGGGCCAAGGAACTGGGCTTCGCCGACGTAGGCGCCTTGTGGCGCTCGGGCTACGACATGACGCCGGATGAATTCGCCGTCGAAGTCGACCGTCTGTGGGGGCAGGTGAAGCCCCTCTACGACGAACTGCATTGCCATGTGCGCGCCAAACTGAACGAAAAGTACGGTAACGAGATCGTGCCGCTCGACCAGCCCATCCGCGCCGATCTGATGGGCAACATGTGGGCGCAGGAGTGGGGCAACATCGGCGACTACGTCGCGCCCAAGGGGGCCGACCCTGGCATTGATCTCACCAAAATCCTGATCGAAAAGAAATACACGCCGCTGAAGATCATGCAGACGGCCGAGCAGTTCTTCACCTCGCTGGGCTTCGAGCCCTTGCCGCAGACCTTCTGGGAGCGGTCGCAGATTGTGAAGCCCCGCGACCGGGAAGTGGTGTGCCACGCCTCGGCGTGGGACTTGGACAGCCGCGACGATATCCGCGTGAAGATGTGCACCGAGGTCGCCGCCGACGACTTCCAGACCGCGCACCACGAACTGGGGCACAACTTCTATCAGCGCGCCTACAAGGACCAGCCGGTCACCTTCAAGGGCGGTGCCAACGACGGTTTCCACGAAGCCATCGGCGATATGATCGCGCTGTCGATCACCCCGGAATACATGAAACAGATCGGCCTGATCGACAAAGTGCCCGACGCCTCGAAGGACATGGGCCTGCTGATGCAACGCGCCATGGACGGCATCGCCTTCCTGCCGTTCGGCCTGTTGGTGGATAAATGGCGCTGGCAGGTGTTCTCGGGCGAACTGACGCCCGCCACCTACAACGACGGCTGGTGGAAGCTGCGCACGCAGTACCAGGGTGTGCGCCCGCCGACCGCGCGCACGGCGGATGATTTCGATCCGGGTGCGAAATTCCACATCCCCGACGGCACGCCGTACATGCGCTACTTCCTCGCGCGCATTTTACAGTATCAGTTCTACAAGGCGGCGTGCGACACCGTGGGCTGGAAGGGCCCCTTGCACCGCTGCTCGGTCTACGGCTCGAAGGAAGTGGGCGAGAAGTTCAACGCCATGCTGATGATGGGCTCGTCCAAACCCTGGCCCGATGCGCTGGAAGCGTTCACCGGTTCGCGCCAGATGGACGGCTCGGCCATCGTCGCCTACTACCAGCCGCTGCTGGTCTGGCTGAAAGAGCAGAACAAAGAGCGCAAGTGCGGGTGGTAAGTTCACTCACGAGAAGGGGCCGGGCGGTGATGATCACCGCACCGGCCCGCCTCTGATCATCTTCTGAAAACTTAAGCGGCGCGGACTTTCAGCAGGAAGTCTTCCACCGAGCGGCGTAGCACGTCCGTCTGGCCCGAGAGCGCCGTCGAGGCGTTCAGCACCAGGCTTGCCATGCTGCCGGTTTCGCCGGCCGCGTTGGTGACTTCGCCGATGTTCTGCGACACCTGCTGGGTGCCCGCGGCGGCGGCCTGCACGCTGCGCGAAATCTCCTGCGTCGCGGCACCCTGCTGTTCAATAGCTGACGCAATGGTGGAGGCGATGCCGTCGATCTGGCTGATGGTCTTGCCGATGGCCTGGATTCCGCCCAGCGATTCCTTGGTCGCCTGCTGAATGCCCGCCACTTGCGCGGCCACTTCTTCGGTGGCTTTGGCGGTCTGCGTGGCCAGGGCCTTCACTTCGGTCGCGACGACCGCAAAGCCTTTGCCAGCGTTGCCCGCGCGCGCCGCCTCAATGGTGGCGTTCAAGGCCAACAGGTTGGTCTGCGCGGCGATGCCGTTGATGAGTTCCACCACTTCGCCGATCTTCTGCGCCGCAGCGGCCAAGCCCTGAACCTTGGTTTCGGTTTTCTGGGCTTCATCCACAGCCTGACGGCTGACGTTGGACGACTGCGTGACCTGACGGTTGATCTCGGCAATCGAGGCCAACAGTTCTTCGGTCGAAGCCGCGACGGTGTTGACGTTGTTGGACGACTCGCTGGCTGCTGTCGACACCACATCGGCCTGGCGGCTGGTTTCCTCGGCAATGGCGCTCATGCTCTGAGCCGAGTTGCCCAGTTCGTGGGCGGCCGAGCCTAAGCCTTCGTTGATGTTGGCGATCTTGCCCTCAAAGGCGGCGATGGCGGCGCTCACGTCCTTGGCTCGGGCTTCCTTGGCGGCCTGTTCGCGGGCAGCGGCGGCCGTCATTTCGGCGTTGCGGATCATATTGTCCTTGAAGACATCCACGGCATGCGCCATTCCGCCAATCTCGTCGCCGCGTTCAGCCCCGGGGATATGAACGGTGGTGTTGCCACCGGCCAATACTTCCATGGCTGAGGTAATCTGGCTGATCGGGCGGGCAATCATCGCGCCGCCGATAATCCAGGCCGATCCCCCGGCGGCGGCTAGGCCCAGGCCCAGGATGACGAGGCTGATGGTCAGGCGGGCGGCGTAAAAGTCGTTCAATTCCGTTGTGGTCTGATTGATCTTGGCGGCAATTGCGCCCGCGACCTTTTGAATCTGCGTGTTCAGAGCCTGGCGTGCACTGCGGTTGGCGTCGTTGTCGCCGTAGGCACGGGCATTGGCGATGGTGTCCTCGCGGGCCAGGCGCACTAATTCAGACCGGAACTCGACGAATTTTTCAGAAACGTTGCGCAGTTCCTTGAAGTCGGCTTCTTCGGCCGGGGTGATGATCTTTTCCCAATCGTTCAAAAGCTCCGTTGCGGCATCGAGGTTCTTCAACAGCGGCTTGCCGTATTTCTCGACGTCCTCAGGCCCCTTGGCCATATAGATGCCGCGGCTGTCCATGACGACCGCGAACACCAGGCCGTTCAGCTTCTCGCCATACAGCGCCTGCTGCGACACATTCGCCATGGCCTGGGCGCGGGTGTTGAATACCGACATGGCGTTGACGCCCAAAATGCCGATCACGGCCGCTATGGCGGCCAGCAGCCCCGCAAGTACGTAAATTTTCGTGGTAATGCCTAAATTTTTCACAGCCAACTCCAAAGGTTTCCTCAAACCCGTGGCGTAAATTTAGAGGAGGGACGCTGCGAAGCGGTAATGTGCGAAAGGTGGTACGCCCTACGCGAAAGTATAATGCCACGTGGTCAGGGCAGGGCGGCTTCAACCACGACGTTAGAAGCTCCGCCGGCCTTCAGGTGCCCACGGATCATGGTCGGGGTGGAGTACGGCATGGCGATATTCCCTTTGGCGTCCAAGGCGATAACGCCGCCGGTGCCGCCCACCTTGGCCAAGTCGTCGATCACCATGCGGGCGGCCTTGTCGATGGGTTCGGACTTGTATTTCACCCGCGCGCAGATATCGCCGGTCACTGTGTAGCGGATGAAATACTCGCCGTGCCCCGTGGCCGATACGGCGCACACGCCGTTCTCGGCATAGGTGCCTGCCCCGATGATGGGCGCATCGCCCACGCGCCCCACGGCCTTGTTGGTCATCCCGCCGGTGGAAGTGGCCGCGGCCAAGTTGCCGGATTTATCCAGCGCCACAGCGCCGACTGTTCCTTTAGACCCGGCGGCATCGATGGCGCGCTGCCATTCGGCCTTGCGCCGTGCTGTGATAAAATATTCGCGCGGCTTCAGGCTTAGTCCTTGCGCCACGGCGAACTTCTCGGCGCCGTCGCCCACCAGCAGCACGTGGGGGCTTTTTTCCATGACCAATCTTGCTGCAGCGATGGGGTTGGGTAACTGATGCACGGCAGCGACAGACCCGACAGCGCGGTCCTTGCCGTTCATGATCGCGGCATCGAGTTCGGCGAAGCCTTCATGGCCCAGCACCGCGCCGCAACCGGCATTCAGCACGCAGGAATTTTCCATCACCTTCACGGCTGCTTCCACGGCGTCCAAGCTGCTTTGGCCGCCCTCAAGCATCTGGCCCGCCGTCTCCAAGGCCGTGCGCAAGGTGTCTTGGATTTTCTTCAACTCCTCGGGCGGCAGGTTTTTGGGCAATCCGCCCGCTCCGCCGTGCACGGCCACAGCCCATTGCTGCTGCGCCATCGCAGGTGAAACGGCAGCAGCACCCAGCGCCGCCGTAAAGAAAATAACCCCAAATCGCCGCATGTCTTCCCCCACCAAAACAACGGACGCAAACTACCCCAACTTGAACCTGTTCGCTAAAGCCACATGGTGAGTTGTTTGCGTAAGCCCCGGTCGCGCTTCAGGTGCCATTCGCGGCTCATGGCTTCCGAGCGGGTGTCATAGCGCTCGGCGTACACCAGGCCCCAGATGCGCCCGCGCGTGGATTTCGCACCCGTACCGGCGTTATGGGCGGCCAAGCGCTGCTCCAGGTCAGTGGTCCAGCCCACATACGTACGCGTGGGGCCCGGCCCGGAACTCGCCAAAACATAGACAAAACAAGCCATAAGCGACGTTTTACTCCAGCCCGATTGCCTTTGCGACTTGCGCCTTAAGGGGCTATATCAGGCGCGAGATTCTGCCCGTTTTCAGCATGTTAGGCCCATTCGCCGTGACCAAGACGTTTTTCATCACCACCCCCATTTATTACGTCAACGACAAGCCCCACATCGGACACGCCTACACCACCATCGCCTGCGACGTCATGGCCCGGTTCAAGCGGCTTGACGGCTATGACGTGAAATTCCTTTCAGGGACGGACGAGCACGGCCAAAAGGTCGCCAAGGCTGCCAAGGACCAGGGCATCAGCCCGCAGGATCTGGTGGACCGCAACTCCAAGAATTTCCGCGACCTCGCCGCCGTCATCGGCGCATCCAACGACGACTTCATCCGCACCACCGAGCCGCGTCACATCGCGGCGTGCCAAGCACTGTGGAAGCAACTGGAAGCCAACGGCTACATCGAGCTGAAAAAGTACGCTGGCTGGTACGCCGTGCGCGACGAAGCCTTTTACGATGAAGTGGAACT
>JAEUKM010000326.1 GCA_016793085.1 Rhodospirillaceae bacterium | reverse complement strand
GCAAGGGCTTCAACTCGGTAGGCGCGTCGGCCTTCTCGATGATGTTGACGCGCAAGACCAGGCGGCCCAGGCGCAGCGTGCCGTCGGGGAAGCCGAAGCCGACGTAGCCGCCCGCCAGCGTATTGGCGAAAGCCGTGGCCGTCTTACCCTCGAAATCGAAATTCGGCACGGAGATTGGCTGGCCGGTCTTGATGTGGAACGCTTTCAGTGCACCCGCGTCATCCACCGCTACCGACAGCGTGCGGTACTCGTCCACTACATCGAACAATGTTTTGTGATCGCCGTGGTTGATGGCAACTTTAGTCTGGCCTTCCAAGTGACCGCCGGTGAACAGCGGCACGACCACCTGGGCCAGGAACACCATGATGCCGAACACGGCGATGATCACAGCCAGGCCGCCGACCCGGATCACCCAGTCGGCGGTCTTGTCGGCGATGATCACCGAGCGGGCAGTCTTCATGGACCGGCGCTGGCGCGGCAAGGCTGAGGGTGGTGGGGCGGCTGTATCGGTCACGGGTACGGCCCTTTAAGTTCTAGTCTCAAACCAACGCGGGCAATACGGAACACCGCGCCCGCGGACAGCTTATTTTACTCGGAAAAGAAACAGCGCCGGGGCGAAAATGCTCCGGCGCTTTTCCTTTGGCATCAAGGCCTTGGCCTTATTTCAAGCCCAGAGCCACGGCATCCTGGTCTGCCACAGCGGCCGGCAGCGGGTAATACCCGTCTTTCAGCACGACCATCTGACCCTGCTTGGAGAGCACGTACTTCACGAATTCCGAACGCAGGGGGTCCATGTTCCGGCCCGGATTCTTGTTCAGGTACACGTAGAGGAAGCGGGTAATGGGGTAGTTGCCGGCATAGGCTTCTTCCGGTGACGCTTCATGACAGCTGTCACCGTTCTTGGCCGACAGGGGCAGGGCCTTCACGTCAGCCGTCTTGTAGCCGACGCCCGAGTAGCCGATGGCGAACTTGTCCGAGGCGACACCCTGCACGACGGCCGAAGAACCCGGCTGTTCCTTCACGGTGTCCTTGTAGTCGCCATCCCCCAACGCTACTTCCTTGAAGTAGCCGTAAGTGCCCGAGGCCGAGTTGCGGCCATAGAGCGAGATCGGTTTGTCGGCCCATTCGCCTGTCACGCCCACCTGACCCCAGGTAGTGATGTCTTCCTTCAGGCCGCGTTTGCGGCTCTTGGAGAAGATCGCATCGACCTGCTGCAAGCTTAAGCACTTCGCCGGGTTATCCTTGTGGACGAACACAGCCAGCGCGTCGACGGCGGTGCGCAGCACCGTCGGCTTGTAGCCGTACTTCTTTTCAAAATCGTCCAGTTCACCGGCGCGCATCGGGCGCGACATGGGGCCGAACTGGGCGGTGCCCGAGATCAGAGCCGGCGGCGCCGTGCTGGAGCCCTTGCCTTCGATTTCGATTTTGACGTTGGGGTATTCCTTGCTGAAACCTTCGGCCCACAGGGTCATCAGGTTGTTCAACGTGTCCGAGCCGATGGACTTCAAGTTGCCTTCGACGCCGGAGACTTTCTTGTAGTCCTTCAGGGCCGGATCCACGTCCACGGCCCCGGCTTGGGTCACGAGCGCGCTCGTCGCCAGCAAAGCGCCTACAAAGAGTGCGCCGGTCACAGTCCTCAGCATTTTGGTTCTCCCGAGTGAGAAATGTTGTGGTGAAGCCACCGGTTCAGACCGGCGTTGTTCACGCGCACCTTTCCTAATGAGGGATGCCAAACCTTTTGTGACAGAACGATGACAGTTTTGTTTCAGTGCCTGGGGATAAGGTTCGGATGATAGAAATAAGATAATAAAATCAATAGGTTCATAATTGAGCCCGGACTTCCGCCAATCGTTCTAGCCTTTGCGCCGCGTCACAAAACTCGGGTAGCCGGCCTGGGCCCGGAAGGCATCGCGCACCTTGTTGTACAGGCGCGGGGGAATGAACCCGTAATGAAAGCGGCCCTCGGCGCCCGGCAGCGCCTCAAGGTCGTAGGGCCAGTCATCCTCGACAGCATAGGACAGATACAAATAAGATTCCGCGCGCAAACCCAAGTGCTTCATCACGGCAGGTGGAACAGGCAGCGCCAAGTCGCCCGCGCGTGGCAGCGCGCTGGAGAACGGCACGTAGGTCACGCGCGTCACCGGCCTGCCGGGCAGACCGGGCTCTTCGACTTCTTCGACATCGACGATCAGACAGGGGCGCGATTTGGCCGCAGCGTCGGCGTGAGCAGGGCGATCATCACGCGCCCAGATAAAGCCGTAGCGAACGACCAGGCCTCGTTCGGGCTTGGGCAGCGGCACCTATGGTTACTCGTCCATCAGCGCGTTCAGAGTGTCGTGCTCGGGCGACATAGGTGTATCGGCAATGCGCTGAACTTTGCGCTGGGTCAGATCATCCATGTGCATCGCCAGTTTGCGGTTGGCGCGCAGGATTTCGTAGTCCTCCGTCGAGAGCACGACCAGTTCGGGGCGGCCATGATAGGTGATCTGCACGGGCGCGCGGCGCGCCTCGGCCCGCAGTAGGCCGCTGTTCTTCTGAACCTGCTCTCCCGTCAGGGTGACCATGGGCGATGCTCCTAATTCTAAAAAGCCAAACCAGGGCTAGAGGCGCTGGCTGGCGTTCTACGTATTTTATATAAAATATATAGAACTAACTAGAGCTTAAAATATACTCGCAAAATCAATGATTTATGGTTCAGCCGCGCAGCTTGGAAATGTTGCCGGCGTAGTCTTTGGTGCCGAACACGGCGGTACCCGCCACCAGCACATTGGCCCCGGCCTTGATGCACGCCTTGGCCGTCTCGGCGTTGATGCCGCCGTCCACCTCAAGCTCGATGGGGCGGGCCCCGATCATGGCTTTGATCTTTGAAATCTTATCCAACTGGCTTGCAATAAACGACTGCCCGCCGAAGCCGGGGTTCACGGTCATGACAAGCACGAGGTCCAACTTATCCAGCACATACTCAATGACCGAGGCTGGCGTGGACGGGTTCAGCGACACGCCCGCCTTCTTGCCCAGCGACTTGATGACTTGCAGCGAGCGGTCCAAGTGCGGCCCGGCCTCGGCGTGAACCGTGATGATATCCGAGCCTGCATCGGCGAAGGCCGCGATGTAGGGGTCCACCGGTTCGATCATCAAATGCACGTCGAAGATTTTTTTGGAGTGCGGACGCAGCGCCTTCACCACCAACGGGCCAATGGTGAGATTGGGCACGAAGTGGCCGTCCATCACATCGACGTGGATGTAATCGGCCCCCGCCGCATCAATGGCTTTCACTTCCTCGCCCAGTTTGGCGAAGTCGGCGGACAGAATGCTGGGGGCGATCTTGACGGACATGCTGCTACACGCGCTGTTTCACCGCTTGTACCACGGCTTCGGCGGTGACGCCGAAGTGTTTGTAGAGCGCCGGGGCGGGTGCGGAGGCGCCGAAACTGTCGATGCCGATGCTGGCTCCCTTGGCGCCCACGTACTTGATCCAGCCGTAGGTGGTGGCCGCTTCGACGGAGACGCGAACATCGCCACCAAGCACCTGGGCTTTGTAAGCATCCGATTGCTGATCGAACAGTTCCGCGCACACCATCGAGACAACCGCCGTGCCGATGCCTTGCGTCTGAAGCACGTTGCGGGCCTCCATCGCAAGGCTCACTTCCGAACCCGTGGCGATGATGGTGGCCTTGCGTGCGCCTTCGGCTTCCGCCAGCACATAGCCGCCCTTGGCCGAGAGGTTTTCAGCCGTGTGCGTGGTGCGCAATGTCGGCAGGTTCTGGCGCGTGAGGGCCAGGATCGACGGGCCCTTGGTGTTCTCCAGCGCCAGCGCCCAGGCTTCGGCGGTTTCCACCGTGTCGCAGGGGCGGAACACCAGCACGTTCGGCATGGCACGCAAGGCCGCCAGATGCTCGATGGGCTGATGCGTGGGGCCGTCTTCGCCGAGGCCAATGGAATCGTGCGTCATCACGTAGACGACGCGCTGTTCCATCAGCGCCGAGAGGCGAATGGACGGGCGGCAGTAGTCGGTGAAGACTAAGAAAGTACCACCGTAAGGAATGATACCGCCGTGCAGCGCTAGGCCGTTCATGGCTGCGGCCATACCGTGCTCGCGGACACCGTAGTAGACGTAGCGGCCGGCGTAATCGGGGGCCGCGACCGCCTTCATGGGTCCGGTCTTGGTGTTGTTCGAGCCCGTCAGGTCCGCCGAGCCGCCGATCATTTCCGGCACCACCGGCACGATGGCTTCCAGCACGTTCTGCGAGGACACGCGCGTGGCCACCTTGGGTTTTTCGTCCGCGGTTTTTTTCTTCACGGCGTTGATGGCGTCTGCAAAACCGGCGGGCAGTTTGCCCGCAATGGCGCTTTCAAACGCCGCGCGTTTGTCGGACTTCGCCAGTTTCTCGGCCCAGGCACTTTGCGCCTTGGCCCCGCGCGCACCGGCAGAACGCCAAGCACCCAACACCACATCGGGCACCTCGAACGGCGCATGAGGCCAGCCCAGCTTAGCGCGGGCCCCGGCGATTTCCTCATCGCCCAGGGGCGAGCCGTGAGTCTTTGACGTACCCGCCAGCTTCGGCGCGCCGTAGCCGATGACGGTGCGGCAGGCAATCATCACCGGCTTATCACTTTTCCTGGCGGCCTCGATGGCTTTGGCGATTTCCTCGGGGTCGTGGCCGTTGATAGGCCAGGCGTTCCAGCCCGACGCCTCGAAGCGTTTGATCTGGTCGTCCGATACGGTCAGATTCGTGGGGCCGTCGATGCTGATCTGGTTGTCGTCGAACAGCACGATCAGCTTGTTGAGCTTCAGGTGACCCGCCAGCGAAATGGCTTCGTGGCTGATGCCTTCCATCAGGCAGCCGTCGCCCGCGATGACATATGTATAGTGATCGACGAGATCGCCGAAGCGTGCGGCCAGCAACCGTTCGGCCAGCGCCATGCCGACGGCGTTGCCCAGGCCCTGGCCCAGGGGACCGGTGGTGGTTTCAGCGGCTGACGCATGGCCGTACTCGGGGTGCCCCGCCGTCTTGCTGCCGAGCTGGCGGAAATTCTTGATCTGATCGAGCGTCATGTCCGGGTACCCGGCCAAGTACATGAGGCTGTAGAGCAGCATGGAGCCGTGACCGGCCGAGAGCACGAACCGGTCGCGGTCGGGCCAGCGGGCATCGGCGGCGTTGAACTTCAAAAACCGGGTGAACAGCACGGTGGCCACGTCGGCCATGCCCATGGGCATGCCGGGGTGGCCCGAGTTGGCCTTCTGAACGGCGTCCGCCGACAGGAACCGGATGGCGTTGGCCAAGTCGGCGTGGGACACGGGATTCGTTTGATTATTCATGAAAATCAGCCACTTAAAACGTAACCTAACGCCCGCCCATCCGGCGCTGACGGGCCCCTAGAAACAGCCCGGTCGCGCCCTTTTTGCCGACCAGGACCGCGATTGCAAGGATTGAATCCGGGCCTCGCGGCAAGACCCGCGCAGGCCCCCACCCTGTCAGGCCTGACAGGTCCGCAGGCTGGCCCAAAAGCCCATGATGAACCTGACAAAAATGCCCGCAAAAGGCATGCCGCCGAATCCGGGTTCGGCGGGCGCGATAAGATAAATGGAGCGACCTGTGGCAGCCATTTCCATCCTGAAAGCCGTGGCCCTTCTGGCCGAGCGCGAGCCCAACCGCGTGGTGCTGATCGAGGGCGAACGTACCGTCACGCGCCGCGAATTCGACTTGGCCACCAACCGCCTGGCGCGGATTTATCAGGATATCGGGGTTGCGCGCGGCGACTACGTCTCGCTGATCATGCCCAACTCCATCGCCTTCATGGAAGCCGTTGTGGCGATCTGGAAATGCGGCGCGATCCCGCAGCCGCTGCCGCCCAAACTGGCGCCCAAGGAACTGAACGAGATCATCGCGCTGGCCAAACCGAAGCTGATCGTCGGCAACCCGCCCAACCGTCCGGTCGGCTGCGCCGTTCTGCCGCTCGGATTCACGCCTGATGTGGAGGTGTCCGACGGCCCCCTGTCTGACATCGTCGCTCCGCACTTCAAGGCGATGGTTTCGGGCGGCAGCACCGGCCGTCCCAAGGTAATCGTGGCGGGCAACCCCGGTATGATCGACCTGGACGCACCCTTCCCTACCGTGCGCCCCAACGAAAGTTTCCTGGTGACGGGCCCGCTCTATCACAACGCGCCGTTCCTGGCCGCGACCACCTGCGTCCTCTCGGGTGGCAGCGCGGTCATCATGCCGCACTTCGAAGCGGAACTGGCGCTTCAGATGATCGAGAAGCACCGCATCAACTTCCTGTCGCTAGTGCCGACCATGATGCACCGGATGTGGCGCCTGGGCGCGAAAGTGCGTGCGCGGTACGACTTAAGCTCCATCCGCGCGATGATTCACAGCGCCTCCTCGTGCCCGGTGTGGCTGAAGGAAGCCTGGATCGGCTGGCTGGGCCCCGACCGCGTGCTTGAAGCCTACAGCAACACCGAAGCGCCCGGTTACACCATCATCACCGGCGCGGAATGGCTGAAGAAAAAAGGTTCCGTCGGCCGCGCCGATACGCGCACCTGTGAAATCAAGATCGCCGACCGCAACGGCAAGGAAGTGCCCACCGGCCAGGTGGGCGAGGTTTACATGCGTCCGGTGCTGGGCCCGGGCAGCACGTACTGCTACGGCGACCGCTACTTCTATATCGGCGCGGCCCCGCGCCAATTGACGGGCGGCTGGGACTCGCTGGGCGACATGGGCTACGTCGACGAGGACGGCTACCTGTTCATGGCCGACCGACGCGCCGACATCATCATCCGCGGCGGGGCCAACA
>JAEUKM010000258.1 GCA_016793085.1 Rhodospirillaceae bacterium | reverse complement strand
GCAGGTGGTGTGCCGCGCGGCGGGTTCAGCACCTCGGCGTCCAGCGTGCCGGTCGCGACCAGTTTTGTGTACTTGTTCTTGGCGTAACTCAGGTTCGCACCAACGTCCCAGTTCGTGTTCACGGCATAAATAGCTTCCAGTTCGGCCCCGTGCAGCTTCGCGCCCCCCGAACTGAACACCGCCAGCGTGTTGGCGAATAGCTTGGGGACGCGGTCGCGCAACGCCGGGTCGTCGTCGTCGCGCACATAGCGGACATTGATGGGTGTGGGCAGGTTTTTCCACTTATACGCATAACCGGTGACGTTCACGCGGCCCCGGCCCTCATCGAACTGCTGCTTCAAGCCAATCTCGGCGGCATCCAGGTACTGCGACTTGGTCGACGGAATCAGATTGCCGCCCGGTAGCTGGCTGGCGATCTGCGCGCACTCGGAGGCGGTCGAGGGCTGGCCGGTAATGGGGCTGGTGTAGGGCACCGTGAACGTATCGGGCGAGCAGATGGCGACAAGACCGTTGATGACGCCGGGCAGAGTGCCGCGCGAGGCTTGCGCATACACCGTCGTGTTCTTGGCCGGTTTGTAGGTCAGGATCGCGCGCGGCGTTTTTTGCTCGTAGGTGTCCGACAGCACCCGGAACGTGGTGCCGACACTTTGGGTATTGGTGCGCTTGTCCTCCATATAGCGGAATTCAAGATCGAGCGTGAGGTTCGCCGCCAGATCATACGACAAGCCGCCATAGCCCGCCCAGACGCGCGCCTTGTCGCCGCCGATGGCAGGCAGAC
Organism: Rhodospirillaceae bacterium; assembly: GCA_016793085.1. Lineage (GTDB taxonomy): Bacteria > Pseudomonadota > Alphaproteobacteria > Rhodospirillales > Rhodospirillaceae. The sequence goes on along the minus strand of JAEUKM010000258.1, from coordinate 8,445 downwards.
CGAAATTTCCGGGCCCGATGCCGCAGGCGCCCGTGAATATGGTGGCGAAGCAGGCACTGATGACGCGGCCCCCGGCGCCGCTGGTGATGAACGTCTGCCGGTAGTACGTCGCACCTGCCAGCCAGCGGAAGCGTTCATCCGCGGGCGATGAGACGCGCAGTTCCACGCTGGTGTCCTTGCCCATCTGCGGGTCCGACGACCACCAGCTTTCAATGTCGGTGTGGTCGAAATCCACCAGCCAGTTGGCGCGCGTGTCGTTGTACCCGGCCGTCAGCGTAGCCGTGTAACCATCGGCAAATCGCCAGTCGGCGTTCAGCGAGGTGCGCAGCGTTTCGCGCTCGAGCCCGAAGCCGTCCAGCGCCGGTACGCCCGCGATGAACTTCTTGTCGATCAACTGTTGGATCAGAAAGTCGGGCCGCGCGGCGGGCAGCGTGATGGCATTGCCGCTTTCGCCGTCGATGCCGGGGCGGATTTGGGTGAAAATCTGCGGGCGCAGGCTGGTATTGGTCGAGATTTTGGGCGCGCCCGTTTCGCCCGGTTGCGGAATCCGGCCGCATAGGAAGTTCTTCGGGCGCAGCGTCACCGCCGTGCCGTCGAACGCACGGCCCTGAATGGTCTTGCCGTCGCACGTATCAACCACCCGCCCCCGGATGAAACCTTCGGCGGCAGGGCCGTCGTCGTCCTTCTGGTAGAACGCGCGCACCTTGATATCGAAATCGTCACTCGGTTTGGCCAAGAGCGCCAGCGAGGCCGAGCGGGAACTTTGCTGACCCAATTCGCCGCCGTCGGTGGCGGTGAACATGCTGCCTTTGTTGTATAGGCGCGCGGTGGCGAGATAGCCGAGCTTGCCCGGTACGATCGGCCCCGTGTGTTGAGCGCTCACATCGTACTGCTCGTAAGTGGCCGCCGACGCATCAACGCGGCCTTCGTAACCCTCAAGCTCCGGCGCCCGCGTTACATAGTTGATGGCCCCCGCGAACGTATTGCGCCCGAAGAACGCCGACTGCGGCCCGCGGATGATCTCCACCCGCTCCAGGTCATGCAGCGGCAGCACCTGCGCGCCGCCCAGCGCATAAACGCCGTCGACAAACAGCGACGTGGTTTGCAGATGCGCCAACGGCTGCAATGCCGCCACGCCACGCATGCGGATCTGGCCGTTCAGGCGCCCGGCTTGCGTACCCGACATGTTGGGATCGAATTGCAGGCCCGCCGATTGCAACGCGATGTCGCCCAAATTGCGCGCGCCTGTTTCGACAATGTCTTGCGCGCTCCAGGCCGCGACGGCCAGCGGAATATCCTGCAAGGCTTCGGCGCGCTGCCGCGCGGTGACGCGAATTTCTTCTATGCCATCCGCATCAGCGGCACACGCCGCACCGCCCGCAAAAAAAGAAACTGCCGCAGCCAACAGCGCTGGCCGTCTGAACCGGTCATACATACGCGAAGCCCCCAACTTGCGGTTATAATATCAGAAGGCGGACGGGGGCCAATGGGGTCCAGCCACCGCGCCGTTTAAATGATGCACGACAGCCCTTACGCGCCTCAATTTCTCAACCTTGCGTGGGGCCGAGTGTGCTACAACGCGCTCCGGCTTATTTCTGTGACGAAAAGACCACGGACGATGCGATGGCGCAGGCGATTAAGGTTGCAACCTTCAACGTAAACTCGGTGAAAGCACGGCTACCCAACTTCTTGGTGTGGTTGAAAGAGTTCAAACCCGATGTTGTCCTATTGCAAGAAATCAAATGTATGGATGACGGCTTCCCGCGCCTGGAGATCGAGGATGCGGGCTACAACGTCGCCACGCATGGCCAGAAGACCTACAACGGGGTCGCGATTCTCTCGAAGTCCCCCATCGAAGACGTGGTGCGCGGTTTGCCGGGTGACGAGGCCGACGTGCAGGCGCGCTACATGGAAGCCACCGTGTTCGGCGCGGTGCGTGTCGCCTCCATCTATCTGCCCAACGGTAATCCCGTCGGCACCGAGAAGTTTTCCTACAAGCTGAATTGGATGGCCCGCCTGCGCGCGCATATCCAGGCGCAGCTTGAAAACGGCGAGATCACGCTGTGGGGTGGCGATTACAACGTTATCCCCACCGACACCGATGTGTGGAACGTTGCCGCCATGAAGGACGACGCCCTGATGCAGCCCGAAAGCAGGGCCGCGTTCCGCGCCATTCTGCACCTGGGTCTGACCGATGCGCTGCGGTCGTTCCACAGCAAGGCGCACATGTATTCCTTCTGGGATTATCAGGCCGGGGCCTGGCAGAAAGACCACGGCTTTCTGATCGATCATATCCTGTGTTCGCCGCAGGCCGCCGACAAACTGACCAACGCCGGCATCGACAAAAAGCCGCGCGGCCAGGACAAAGCCTCGGACCACACGCCGGTGTGGTGCGAAATCACGATCTAGCGGTTTTCTTTCCGGATCATCAGCTTCAGGCCGGACCACACATCGTCAACGGCGCAGACCTTCACGTCTACCAGCCCCAAAGGCAGCGCTAGCTTGCGGATGGTGTCTTCCGTAATGTCGGTGGGCACTTTTGATGCTTTTTTTGGCCAACTCACCCAGATCATCCCGTCGCGCGCAATCGCCTTCATCAGAACCGGCAACGCGGCTTTCAGCACGGCTTCTTCGGTAGTGAAAACATGCGCGGCGGCGACAGGCCCCTTCACGCCTTTTGCTTTATCTGTTGGTTGTGCTTTTGCTCCGGCCTCGCCAACCACGCTGCGCATGAAGGGCGGCGCGCCGATCAAAGCCACGGACGTATCCGGCTTAAACCCAAGTTTTTTCGCCAGCGGCGTTCCGGAATATCCTGTGGTCTTGGCGGGCATGGTCAGCTCTCGTGTTTACGCGTGGCGCGCAAGGCCAGCAGCAGCGCCATCACCAGCATCACCGCCGCCAGATAGTACGGCAGCCCCGGCACGTGCGGCCCATCCGCCGAAATGCCGCGCGCGAAGGACTGCGTAAATAAAATCGGCGCGATGATGGTGGCAATGGAGGCAACGCTCGCCAGCGCCCCTTGCAGTTTGCCCTGATCGGACGCGCCCACGCTGCGCGTCACCAGCCCCTGCATGGCCGGGCCCGCGAGGCCGAACAGCGCGGATAAAGGAACGCCTGCGATGAACAGCCAGCCCGCGGGGGCTGCGGCGAAGGCGACAAAGCCCAGTCCGCCGAAGGTAATGCCCGCGATCAGCGAACCGCGTTCGCCCAGTTTCTTCACCGCCGGGCCGATCAGGAGCGCCTGAACGATCATGGTGGAGATGCCGACCGCGGCCAGCATCAGCCCCACGTCCTGCTCGGTCCAGACATATCTATACTGCGTGTAGATCACCGCCACGGCGGGGTTCACGTCATGGCCGAGCCTGATGAAGAACATGGCAAACGCCAGCCCCATCAGCGCGGGGATGGAGCGCAGCAGCGTCAACGAGCCGAAGAAGTTGGCACTCTTCCATTTGAAGGCGCTGCGCTTTTCCTTAGGTAGCGATTCCGGAAGGATGAAGAAGCCGTAGGCCACATTCAGCAAGCACAGGCCCGCCGCCACCCAGAACGGCAAGCGCAAATCAAAGCCCGCGAGGTAGCCGCCGAACACCGGGCCGACGATGAAACCGAAACCCCAGCCCGCCCCCACCAGACCGAAGCGCTTGGCGCGGTTTTCGGGCGCGGTGGTATCGGCCACATAGGCCATACCCGTGGCGTAGCTGGCCCCGGTGATGCCCGAGAGCACGCGGCCGATGAACAGCCACAGCACGTTGGGCGCCAGCGCCATCAGGATGTAATCAAGGCCCAGGCCGAACAGCGAGAGCAATAATACTGGACGTCGTCCGAAACGGTCCGACAGCGAGCCCAGAACCGGCGAGGCCAGGAACTGCATCACCGCCCACACCGTGCCGAAAATACCCAGCATGGTCGCGGCTGAAGCGATATCGCCGCCTTGCAAAGTCACCAGCAGTTTCGGCAACACCGGCGCCATAACGCCGAACGCCAGCGTATCGAGAAGAATGGTGACGAGAATGAACCCGAAGGCAGCGCGCGATGCCGGCGCGGGCGCTGCGGTGCTCGGCTCGGTCATAGACTGTTTCTGGCTTAACGGCGGAGAATTGCCGCCCCACGAAGTGCCAGCCCCCTCGCCCGCATCGAAGCACTGCGCGGGGAGGGTTTCAACAGCGCTTAAAGCGCATCCAGCGTCATAAAACGCTGGACGGCGGCTTTATCCGTTGTTCTCAGCGTATCTTAAATGTCGGCGTATTCGTGGGTCTCGGCCTTGCCGCCGGGGTGTGTGACCGCACCCTTGTGCGCATCGCCCACAAGCTGGGCGTACTTCCACAAGGCGCCCGAATTGTAATCGGTCTTGCGTGGCTTCCACTTCTTCGCGCGGCGCTTCAACTCGGCCTTCGACACTTCCAACTCGATCTTGCCCTTGACCGCGTCGATGGAAATGATGTCGCCGTTCTTAACAAGTGCAATCGGCCCACCCACTGCCGCTTCCGGCCCCACGTGACCGATGCAGAAGCCGCGCGTGGCGCCCGAGAAACGCCCGTCGGTGATGAGGGCCACCTTGTCGCCCATGCCCTGGCCGTAGAGTGCCGCCGTGGTCGACAACATCTCGCGCATGCCGGGGCCGCCGCGCGGGCCTTCGTAGCGGATGACCAGCACTTCGCCTTCCTTGTATTTCTTCTTCGACACGGCCTCGAAGGCTTTCTCTTCGCTGTCGAAGCAGCGCGCGGGCCCGCGGAACACCTGGTTCTTCATGCCCGCCACCTTCACGATGGCGCCCTGCGGCGCCAGCGAGCCCTTCAGGCCCACGACACCGCCGGTTTTCGACAGCGGGTTCGAAAGCGGGCGGATCACGTCTTGATCGGCCGGGAACTTCACGTCCTTCAGGTTCTCGGCCAGCGTTTTACCGGTCACGGTCATGCAGTCGCCGTGCAGGTAGCCGCCGTCCAAGAGCACCTTGAGCAGCACCGACACGCCGCCGACGCGGTGCATGTCCAAGGCCACATAGCGCCCGCCCGGCTTCAGGTCGGCCAAGTACGGCGTCTTTTTGAAAATCTTGCACACATCGTCCAGATCGAACTTGATGCCGCATTCGTGCGCGATGGCGGGTAAGTGCAGGCCCGCGTTGGTGGAGCCACCCGAGGCGGCCACCACCACGGCGGCGTTCTCCAGCGCTTTGCGCGTCACGATGTCGCGCGGGCGGATGTTGCGCGCGAGCAATTCCATCACCGCGCGGCCCGAGGCGGCGGCGTATTCATCGCGCGATTCATAGGGCGCAGGCGCGCCGGCCGAGTTGGGCAGCGCCAACCCCAACGCCTCGCTGACGCAGGCCATGGTATTGGCGGTGTACTGGCCGCCGCACGACCCGGCAGAAGGACAGGCCACGCATTCCAGTTCGTGCAGTTCGGCATCGGACATTTTACCGGCGCTGTGCTGGCCCACGCCCTCGAACACATCAACAACCGTCACATCCTTGCCCTTGAACTTGCCGGGCAGAATGGTGCCGCCGTACATGAACACCGAGGGCACGTTCAGGCGCACCATGGCCATCATCATGCCGGGCAGGCTTTTGTCGCAACCAGCCAGGCCCACCAGCGCGTCATAGCAATGGCCGCGCATGGTCAGTTCCACGGAATCCGCGATCACGTCGCGGCTGGCCAGCGAGCTTTTCATGCCCTGGTGACCCATCGCGATGCCGTCAGTCACCGTAATGGTGGTGAACTCGCGGGGGGAGCCGCCGCCCGCCTTCACGCCCACCTTCACGGCCTGGGCCTGACGGCTGAGTGAAATGTTGCAGGGCGCGGCCTCGTTCCAGCAGGTGGCGACACCCACCAGCGGCTGGTGAATTTCCTGCTCGGTCATGCCCATGGCGTAGTAGTAGCTGCGGTGCGGCGCGCGCTCGGGCCCTTCGGTCACATGGCGGCTGGGCAGCTTCGACTTGTCGAACTTGGGCTTGGATGAATCAAGCGGCATAACGGGCCTCGGACAATGGAACTAAGGTGCCGCATACATAGGGAATTGAAGCCCGAAAGGCCAGTTTTTCCTAGGCGGAAACGGCGGGTGCGGCTTCCAGCGCCAATAGCGCGAAACTGGCCAGCCAATGCTCGCCCATGTAGTGGCCTTCCACTTGTCCTAAAGCACTGGCGATATGGGTTTCGGCCGTCTCCAGCATCGCAGAGCGGACACCCGCATCATCTGTGGCCGCCGCCAGACCGCGCCAGCACCAGGCCCGCGATAAATTCAGGCCATCGAGGTGCGCCAGCTTGCCGTCGGTGCGGTCGCTCACCGTGGCGGGCGTAAATAATGTGGCGGGCATTTTTTGTCCGAGGTGCGGCAGGAAGGCCGCGAACCAGCGGGCAAACTCCGGGGCGGGCAAGCCGCGCCGCATAGCCTCGGCTTCCATCAGCGTCGGCGAAATGAAATCGCTGCCCGAGGGTTCCCAGGCCTGGGCCCCCTCGTCCGCGCCGTACCATGTGCGCAAGCGCTCGACCAGCAGCGCGCGCAATCCGTCATCGCCCGCCGCCTCGCAATACTCGAACGTCAGCGCGAACGCAAAAGCGGTGTTGGCGTGCTGGCCGCTGCGGTCCGGGTACACGGCCAGCGGCAGGTAATCCTTGAAGCGCTGCGCGAACATATCGGCCAGGGGTTGCAGCGTGGCGGCCCAGGGCGCATCGTGCCGCGACAACTCGGCCCACAGCATCAGCAGCCACGCCCAGCCGTAGGGCCGCTCGAACCCGCGCGATTCTGGCCGCCGCAGGTAGGCGCACTCGGCCTCCACCTTCTCGGGCGTGAAGGCATCGTTGAACAGCGCCACCACATCTTTGCACTCGGGCCGATTGGGAAAACGCCGCAAGCACCGCGCCAGCGTCCAGTAGCCGTGCACGCAACTGTGCCAATCGAAGCTGCCGTAGAAAATGGGATGCTGCTCACGCGGCGTGCCGTTATCCGCCGCACTGGCCCACACGTGATCCAGCTTGTGCGGGAACTCGCGCGTCACATGCCCCAGCGCAATGCGGGTGAAGGCCGTGGCGAGATCGGGGGTGAGCGCGCGCATGGTTAGAACACGAACAGGTACATGAGGACGATGTTGATGAAGAGCAGCGGCACGGCGGTGGGGATCTGCGCCTTGATGACGCCGTCGCGGTCGGGCAATTGCAGCAGCGCCGCCGGAACCACGTTGAAATTGGCCGCCATGGGCGTCATCAGGGTGCCGCAGAAGCCCGCCAGCATGCCGATAGCCCCCATCACCACGGGCGAGCCGCCGTAATCCTGCACGATCAAAGGCAGGCCAATGGCCGCCGCCATGACCGGGAACGCCGCGAACGCGTTGCCCATCAAAATCGTGAAGAACGCCATGCCGAGACAGAACGCCGACACGGCGGCAAACTTATTGCCGTCCGGGATGACCTGGCCCATCAGGTCGCCGATGACGGTGCCGACACCCGAGGCCGCGAACACCGCGCCCAGCGAGGCCAGCATCTGCGGCAGCAGCGCGGCCCAGCCCACCGTGTCCATGATGCGTCGCGCCTCTTGCAGCGGAGCAATCGGCGGGGCGCGGAACCAGATCAGCGTCAGTGCGGTCGCCGCAACCGCGCCGAGGGCCAGCGAGATCAACGTCGCCTGACGGGGCTGGAACACGGGCTCGCCCAGCAGCGTCACATCCTTCAGCACCACGCCGCCCAGAAGTGCTATGGCCGGAATCAGCAGCGCGGGGAGGAATAGTTTATTGCCGCGCGCCTGGGCAAATTTTTCGCGCGTGGCGGCATCGGTTGTTTTGGGCGCGCCACGGCCCAACAAATTGAACCCGCCCACGCCGATGAGCGTGATGACCAGAAGGCCATTCTGGAAATCCGTGAGATGCGAGCCGAACAGGAAGCTCATCGCCACCAGCGCCCAGAACGCGGTGTTGCCCCAGCGCTTGGCGTTGGCCGCATCGCGCGCGCTGAGCACCGCCAAAGCGGCGAAGAACAGTCCGGCCAGAATATAAGCATGTTCCAGCGTAATCATGGCGCAGGCCCCTTCACGCTCCGCGCCCCGCTTATACTACGTGAAATGCGCGCATCGAAGCGCAGCAATCGCGCGCCATGCACCAGGGCGGCCGCGATAGCCGTGGGAATCGCCCACAGCGAAAGTTGCAGCGGCTCGACGAAAATGCCGTTCTGCTCCAGAAAACCTTTGATCAGAAGAATGGAGGCGATGGCGATGAAAATATCCTCGCCGAAGAACAGGCCCACGTTGTCGGTGGCGGCGGCGTAGGCGCGGATCATGTAGCGCGTGTCGTCGGGTAACGCGCCGTGCTTCACCTCGGCCGCACTCTCGGCCATGGGCGCGATCAACGGGCGCACCATTTGCGGGTGGCCGCCCAGCGAGGTGAGCCCCAGAGCGGCGGCGATCTGGCGCAGCAGCAGGTACAACAGCAGCAAACGCCCGGTGGTGGCGTAGGTGATCTGC
>JAEUKM010000194.1 GCA_016793085.1 Rhodospirillaceae bacterium | reverse complement strand
GTTCAATTATTCGCCTGGCGACAAGCAGCCGTTTCCCGCGAAGCTGTTTTCGTTCATAGGCTTGCTGCAATGCCTCCTGGACCTCTGAATCGTCCGCCTCGGCAATGTCGACGGCGACGCTCAGGGGGATCTGGTTAGATTCAACGGCTCGGAGCAACCGATGTTCATCGGCGCCCAAAAGTCGTGTCACGCCTCGGACATACTCTATGGTTAGCCCTGTCTTGCGCGCCGTTTCCGACAGGGTATATCCGCGCTGTTTCAAGCCTTGAATATCACGCAAAAGATCGATGGCCCGATGTTGTCGGCGAGCACAGTTCTCGACCAAGCTCATAACCTGGCAATCTTCATCGTTCGCGGCTACTATGATCGCGGGGATTTCCTTCTGTCCGAGTGTAAGAAACGCTTCTAACCGACCTTGCCCACAAACAAGATTGTATCGCTCTTTTCCAGTGGACTTTGTACGACTCACCGTGATTGGCTTTTTCAAGCCGACGGCGGCAATATTTGAAACGATCTCCTTGAATGTCTTCTTGTTTCGGATCCTGGGATTGATGACATCGATCAGGTCAACGGGGATTAGCTCAACACTTGGTACAACGTCTTCTTGGATCATGCGACCTCCAGCAATGTAGCGCGAGCGGCCATTTCGTACAGGGTGTCAAGAGTCTCGAAGCGATAAGCATCCAGCGATACGCCGTTGTGCTCCGCAAGGCGCAACTTCGAAACCGTCATGTCAATTCGAGGGAGAAGGTAGTAATCGAGAATTGTCTCGTTCGTATGGTCCATCCGCACCGCTATGGTAAGATCGGGTGCGAGTTCTGTGTCAAAGCGGATATGCCAGCGAGGAAAGCCAGCCGCTGTCTCGCCGCATCGTGCGATAACAATGGAGACCGTGAATTCTCCATTGACCGTGAGTAGATCAGCCTCAGTATCCTGTTTGATCGAACCGCCGATATTCTCGATTGCAGATATCGCTGCCGACACGACGTCGGGGTGTAACTTCCGAAGCTTCTTATTTATCTCCACATATCGATAATCTCGGTCTGGGACGTAACCGATTAGCTCGTAGGCGCGTAGCAGGCTTCCAAATCGGCCAGCGTAGGCGCTACTGGACGGCAGCTGTTCCCGCTCATCGATTGTTAGTCCTGAAAGGTAACCATTTTCCTGCAGCAAGTCCTGTAATCCACTTAGCATCTCTTCGTTACTTAATTTTCGCGAGCGTTCACGGACAATGACCTGCACCGCATCGAAGACCGTCTTGTCGACAATCGGGTCAAAGACACCTTCCGCTCGCAGCCACATATCGGGTTTGTTTCGGACCCGCTTCTTCTTGAGTTTAAACGAAACTCGGTTCCAGACATTGTTGCCGACATACTTTTCGTTGATCAAAATTTGATGGACTGTGCCACGGGTCCACGTTCGACCAAGATCGGTCTTGACGCCACGGGCATTTAGGGCATCGGCTATCTCTCGTTCGGAGGCGCTATGGTCTAGGAATTGCTGGTAGATCCAGCGGACTATTTCAATCTCTTCTGCTGGACCATGCACAAGGACGACGCGATCGGTCTGGAGGCTCTTTTGCTCTCCTCGCGCAAGTTCTGCCTTCGCCGCGCCGTTTTGATCAATTAAGCGCCGCCGTAATCCGTATCCTGGAGGCCCGCCCTGCCTGTACCCCATTTCGATGAGGCGGCATTGGCCAGTAAAGACCTTTGCTGAAAGTTCCCGGCTATATTCGCCGGCCATCGCACGCTTGACGCCCTTGACGATTGTGGAAACAGGGCTGCCGTCGTTCTCAAACTGCTCGGCACAGTACTGAACTGTTATCCCGGCACGCTTGCATATGTATTCGTAGTAGGCGCTTTCATCAGCATCCTGGAAGCGACCCCATCGGCTAACGTCGTAGACAAGAATGGTCGTGAAGTCTGCCGTGCCTGATTGTACGTCGGAAATGAGCTGCTTAAGTGCGTCTCGTCCGTCCAGACGCAGGCCGCTCTTTCCCGCATCGGCATATGTCCGGACAATCTGGATACCGCGGTGTTCTGCATATTGGCGAATAATATCGCCCTGATTCTCTGTCGAATATTTCTGATGCTCAGTTGACATGCGCACATACTCGGCTGCGCGCGCTGGTCTATCCGGCCCTGCGTCACTTTTCTGCCAGGCATTTTTGTACTGGTCCACCATCACAACCTTCCGGGCAGCGGTCGAAAGAAAGCCCTGGCAAATGTTCACATGAGAGCAGCGCCACTGACTGCGTTCGCGGTGGTGGATGCTTATCGGTGAAACTCAAGTTAGACACGGAGGGTTCGGAATGTCTTTTCCGAAAAAGGGCAAGGTTTTTCCAATTTGTGATGCAGAGCGAAATTATGTCTCCACAATCTCGGCGGCGTTGCGCTATGAATTGGGTTCGACCCATCAAGCAACGAAAACTGTCGTTCGATGGACAGGTGTTAATGAGCGTACCGTCAAGAATTGGATTGCTGGCACAACCGGACCAAGCGGAGAGCATCTTGTTGAACTCCTGCGTAACTCCGAGGCGGTTTTCGAAGCTTTACTCCGGCTCGCGGGGAGGGAACCACCTCTCGTCACTAGTCGGCTGATAGATGTACGAGGTAAAATTTGGGAGATCGTTCAAATGATCGATCGCCTACTCGAGCGTGATGGTGACGATGGATCGCGCACGCCTTAACTGTTGTTCCCTGATAAATATGCTGTGACGAGCATGAAGGCTGGCTTTTTTTAATTAAAACAGCTGGTTAGGGCAAATTCCTACAATTCCCTGATTATTCCCTGTTTTTGAAAACTTGCGGCCAGGCTCTCAATTGATGAAAGGTCGCTAAGAATCGAGGATTTTCGCCGAGAGCGCTTGAAGCCTGTTTGGGGAACTCGAGTTTTTTCTGTGCAAAAATCCCTGATACCTGAGATTTTGACCCAGACGGCCTTAGAGAAGCGTTAGTCTCCAACTGGCCCCACCGCCAGTGCGCTGAATTTTTCAGTCAAGCAAATCCTGATGTTCCGGATGGCGGCGGAACCACGACACCGCATAGCCGCAGATAGGCACAACACGCACGCCTTCGGTGCGCGCTTGTGCGGCGATGCCGTCCATCAGTCGTCCTGCAGCGCCGGTGCCGCGCAAGCCGGGCGCGGCCTCCACGTAATTGATAAACAGCTTGCCCTCGCGGCGCGCATAGGCGGCGTAGGCAAGCTGGCCTTGTTCGCGGAGTTCGAAGCGTTCGGCGGCGGTGTTGTCGGCAACGGCGGTCATGGCGGCGTTTTCCAAGTGATGCGTTTTATCTAGCGCGAAACCGCCGCATGTCACGCCGAACCGCCACAGCCCGCATGTCCTGAGTGCGGCACGGCATTTTACTTAAAATAGAATACCTGGTATTATTCATGTTATTATAGATTTACCTGCCTACATTTGCGTCAGACGCAAGGCCACCTTGTGGGTCATGCATATCATTTGTGCAATTCTTCCTCGCTTTTTCGTGGTGCAACTGTAAATTTTTCTCAACTTCCGGTATCAGAGATGGCCCGTTGATCGGACAATATAATGACCTGACCGGTGCGTCCGCCGCGGCGCAGTGGTGTTGACCTGAAAGCTTGTACGGACGCGGATGTCGAAAATCGTTGATACCTCGCAGTTCTCCCAGCTTATCGAGCGGATGTATGCCGCTGTTCTGGAGCCGGTGTCATGGCTGGGCATCGCGCCCGAGATCGCAGCGCTCTGCGGTACGCACAGCGCAACCATTCAGGTGCGCAACATCAAATCCGGCGCGGTCGAACTTTTAAGCCGCACGGCTAACGGCGGCGAAGGCACCGACAAAGCCTATCTTGAGTACTATCACGCGCACGATGTCTGGGCGACGCTGGGTATGGCGTCTGGAATGGGCGGTGTGATCGCGGGCGAAACGCTGATTTCCGACCGCGACCTGGAAGAGACCGAGTTCTTCCAGGATTTCCTGCGCAAGCTGGATATTTTCCAGATCATCGGCGCGGTCTTGCGGCTGGATAACGACCACGTCGGCATGATCGGCGTGCACCGCCCGCGCGCGGCCGATCCGTTCAACGCCCAGCAGAAGAACCAGCTTGAGGCGGTGTTGCCGCACCTGCAGCGCGCGCTACAGCTTCGTCTGCGGCTGCCGGCGGCGGGCGCGGTGTCCTCCGCCATACCGGCGCTGCCCGAGTCCGAAGGGCTCAGCGTGCTGTTGACCGACGCCAATGGCCGCATCCTGCACGCCAACGCCGAAGCCGAAACGCTGCTGCGCCAGGGCGAAGCCTTGCGCAGCACGGAAGGCATGCTGACTGCGCACCACATGCGTACGAATTTGCGTCTTCAGCGCCTGATGAAGGACGCCGCCCAGACGGCGGCCTTGCGCACGGGCACGCCGGGCGGATTTCTGTCGGTGCCGCGCCCCGACCGCTTTCCGCTGGCGGTGCTGGTCTCGCCGTTCCAGGCGGCCCTCAATCCGGGGGCCGCGGCCGTGCCGAGTGCGCTGGTGCTGATCCGCGATCCTGCGCAAAGTGCCGAGTTGAACCCCGTGCTGCAAAGTCTGTTCGGCCTCACGCCTGCCGAAGCCAAGATCGCCAATGGCCTGGCCGGGGGTGCGTCCATTGATGAAATCGCCGCCCGCCACGGCCTCAGTCATCACACCGTGCGTACGCAGCTGAAATCCATATCGGCCAAGACCGGCACTTCGCGTCAGGGCGAGTTGATCGCCCTTATTCTCAAGGCGACGTCCTTTCCCAAGGTATAAAGCCAGACGCGACTGGCGGTTGCTTGATGCGGCGATTATTCTACCTTGTTTGAGTGATAAGCCGCTGATTTTATTATTCTATTTTTAATTCTCACACGAAACTACTTCCAAGCCGCACGTCTATTGACCTCTCGCGGCCCGGCAGGCGTTGACCCGTCGGGCGGCGGGAAATGCCGGCGAAGCCTGTGGGTTGCTCCGTTAAGGGTGCGGCTCATGTCCTCCGCCGTGTCCTAAAAGCCGCGCCGCCAGCCATGAGCACCATTCTTCCCGGAAAAATCGTCGGCGACGCCGCGGTGGACGACCGCGACACACTTCATTCCATCAAGCTCTCCACGCTGCCGGTCTCGCACGCAGCCTTGCGCAAAGCACGCATGATCAAAAACTGCCGCCTGCAAAGCGTGATTGAGCTTTACCGCGACCAGAACAGCGGCAGCGGCCAGATCGCGGTGGACCAGTTGGACGTTGCCTTGGGCATTCCCTCTTCGGGCCATCCTGATCTTGTTCTGTTGCGCGGCGTGGCTCTGCTGCCGGCCTTCGATGCTTTCAGCGTGCGACTTTTGCTGCGTGAAATGGGTGCGACGCCCGAGCAGCTTTCGGCCATCGGCGTGTCGCCCGAAAAGCAGCGCCAGCTCGACAAGTTCATGGAAACCTTCACGCTGCCGTTGCTGCGCTATGTCTATGGCCGCCAGGATGTGGGCCAGGCGGGCATGCAGCAGTTGTTCGCGATGTTCCGCAACCCCGATGTGGCGCTGGCGCAGTCACATCTTACACGTCTAGCCTCGAAAGTGCGTATTCCGGTGGCGGGCATTCCGGGTTTTCTGGAGAACTACTCCGACACATTCCTGGCCATCGCCTTTTACCAGCAGTCCTATCAGGATCTTGTGGCGGTCATCGCCTCATTCCTCGAGGCCGTGCGCGATGTCGCAGCGCAGATCAAGTTCAAGCACAATCAAGTGGTGAAAAACGTCTGCGAGGAGATCGAGCAGACCTTCCGCCATGTGATGAAGGCCATCGGTACGCGGCTGAGCGCCGCTGAGCGCCTGGCCGCGGCCTTGTGGGCCGACGATGTGACCGCGCCCTTCCAGGTTTTTCAGGGCAAACTGCGCGAATTCCAGGTGCTGATCGGCATGCTGCTGTGCAGCCTGGCGGCCAAGGTCGATGCCTGGCGGGCGGCGTTCCCCAACGCCAAGGTGGGCAGCACGCAGGCCCGCGCCCAGATGATCTCGGCCGATATCGCCTATGGCATGCCGGCGTTGCGCCAAGCCGCCAACAAGGGGCTGGCGCGTACGGCCACGGCCGCGGTGGACGAGAAAATGAACCTCTCGGCCGATGGCGCGTCGTTCCTGAAGTTCCTGCGCCAATTGGCCCCGCCGTAAAACCTAAAAGCAAAACCTATAACCAGCCCGCGCGCTTGAAGCGGTAGTACAGCACCAGGCATACGGCCACGATCAGGCCCAGCGCCACGGGGTATCCGTAGGTCCATTTCAGTTCGGGCATGAATTCGAAGTTCATGCCCCATACGCCCACCAAGGCTGTCGCGGCCGCGAAAATACCGCCCCAGGCGGCCAGGCGCTTGGTTACGTCGGTTTCGTCGATGGTGACCACCGACAGGTTCACCTGCATGGCAATGGCAATGGTATCGCGCACGCCGTCGATGGAGGTGCTGATGCGCACCAAGTGATCGTAGACGTCGCGGAAGTATTCCTGCGTGTTCTGGCATACGGCGGGCACACGGCCCCCGTACAGCTTGCTCACGCCTTCCAGTAGCGGCACGGCGGCGTGGCGCAGCACCATCACCTTGCGCTTCAAGGCATAAAGCCGTTCGATGTTCGGGCGCGCCTTGCCGCGGACAAAAATGTCGCTCTCGATTTCTTCCAGTTCTGTCTCGAAAAGGTCGATGATCGGAAAATACCGGTCTACCACTGAATCCATCAGGGCATAGAGAACAAAGCCGGAGCCGTGCTTCAACAGGTGCGGCTCGCGCTCGCAGCGGTCGCGCACGCCCAAAAAGCCCACACTGCTGCCGCTGCGCACCGACAGAATGTAGTTCTCACCCACGAAAATCGCCACTTCGCCCACACGCGGCTCGCCGTTTTCCATTTCCACCAGCTTGATGACGGTGAACAGGCAATCGCCGTATTCCTCGATCTTCGGGCGTTGGTGTCCGACGAGCGCGTCTTCTACAGCCAGTTCGTGCAGATCGAACTGGCGCTTCATCTCTTGCAGCTCTGCGGCGGTGGCGTCCTTCAGCGCCACCCAGACGAAGCAGTCCTCTTGGCGCAGATAGTTGTGGATGTCGCTGATGGGAATGTCGGCGATCTTGCGTCCGTCCATGTAGGCGATGCAGTTGATCAACATGGCTTGCCTCCTGGCCGTTTAGGCGCGCTGCTTCATGTCCGGTTGCTTGCCGCCCGTACCGCCCCCCGGCGGTTCAGGATGCATAGCGCGGCGGCGGTAATCAGGCTAGTCTGCCGCCAAACCGCAAGGCAGGAGTATGATCCGGTGAATTTGACAGGTCCGGTGAATCGCAAGTGCGTCATGGGGGGCTTGGCCCTGGCCGCGGCGGCGCTGTTCTCAACCCCCGGCTTCGCCGATGAATTCACCGACCGGCTGAGAGCCTGCCGTATGGTCGGCGATGTGGCCATGCGGGCGGCCTGTTACGACCGACTGGTCGATGGCCTTGCCGCAACACCCAGCTTGACCGCACCCGTGGCCCCTGCGGCCCCGCGTGCGGTGCAACCGGCCGCACCCGCCGCGCCAATCACCCCCGCCGCACCCATGACTCCGGCTCAGCGCTTCGGCGAGAAGGATCTGCCCGCCAACAAACGCGTGCCCGAGAACGAGCTGCCCCCTGACGAGATCGTCATCAAGGTCACCACCGCGCGTGCGGACGCGGCGGGCTACTTCACCTTCACGCTGGCCAATGGCCAGGTCTGGCGCCAGATGGAAGCCTCAAGCTTGCGCATTCTCAGCGGCGCCTCGGTGCGTTTGCGCAGCGGCGCCTTGGGCGTGTTCTATCTGTCGCTGGAAAACGGCAACAAGTCGTTCCGCGTCAAGCGGGTGAAATAGTGTTGCCGGCTTAAACCGCCCATGGTCATCACCAGCCTTGCCAACGCCACCGTTAAGATGCTGGCCAGTCTGCGGGTGGAAAAATACCGCGCCGAGCATGGTCTTTTCATCGTCGAAGGGCCGCGCACTATTGCCGAAGCCCATCAGGCCGGGGCCGTGCCCAAAATTCTCGTCCATGTCGAGAACGGTGAAAGCCTGGCCCCCATTGCGGGCGTAAAGCAGGCCTGCCTTGGCGCGGGCGGCACAGTGCTGGCCGTGACGCCCGAAGTGATGGCCAAGATCACCCACAAGCAGAATCCGCAAGGCGCTGCCGCCGCCTATGCCATTCCGCGCCGCGGCTTTGCCGACATTAAGCCTGCGCAGAATGATCTGTACGTGGCACTGGACCGCATC
>JAEUKM010000166.1 GCA_016793085.1 Rhodospirillaceae bacterium | reverse complement strand
GCAGCCGTCGTAATCCAAAACTCTATCATTTTACACAAACCTTCTGCCGGGCATCGTCAGCACCCAAATATTACCGCCTCTTATACTTGCCTTTAAAGCCCCTCTCACACCAATAGACTACCTTACGGACTAGGATTGGCGGACACGCCTGCACGAACACAAGCTGCAAGCTCGGCGGCATCTTCATCACCTCATCAGGAGTCATCAGAGCGCGGCCAGCCTCATTCACATGGCGACTGAAGTTATCCGGCACGACTGCTATGGGCAGGCTTTGGCTCGACCCCTGGCTTTCCACCTGAATCGTTCTGTTGCCCAGCATGGCGGAGAGTTCTCGCGCCGTCTGCACATCAGCCACCCCGAAAGCCTGGCGCACGTTGCAGTTTGCCACCATTGAGCGCCACTTTGGATAAGTGGCCTGGAGCTGCCCCAAGTCTTGAAAGAACAGCCATATGCTGACGCCGTAGCCCGCCAAATAGGCAATGCCGGTTTCTATTGGTGCCATGCGACCTAATGCCGCTACTTCATCCAGCAGAAACAACACTCGCTCGGCGGGACGCGGCTTCACGCGCGTCATGGCCGACACAGACAAGCCCACCATAAGGCGCACAAATGGCCGGTAAACTTCTAGCAGTTCGGGCGGAACCACCACATACAGCGACATCACTGTGCGTTTCAGGTCTTCAAGCTGGAAATCGCTGTGGGATGGGGAACAACCAACAAATCTGCGATGAGTGCGGCGTCATCCACGTCTTCCGGCATTCCTGCACGGATGAAATCAAGCGGGTTGTAGCGAGAGCCTGCGATGGATGCATCAAACGGCGCTATGGCGTGAACTGGCCCTATGTTCTTGCGCCAATGGCCGGTGATGTTGAGGTTCTCGCCCTTAATATCCGTCACAACAACGGAACCCGCATGGTCAAGCAGGTTGGGAATTACGCAGCTCACGCCCTTACCAGAACGGGTGGGCGCGAATGTGAGCAGGTGGCCATCGCGGTCAAAGCGCAGATAGCGAAACAACTTTCGTCCGATAATCAGACCTCGACTGTCTAACAGGCGATTGCGATAAAGCTCCAGCAGCGTTGCAAACGCGGCAGAGCCATGCGTCGTGCTTTTGGGGCGGATGAGATACCAGGTGCAGCCAGCGACGACAGACGCCAACAGAATTGCCAGCAACCACCATCCGATTACTGGATTCCACAACTGGCGCAGCGTTTGCGCCGCCATTGTCGCAAGCAAGAGTAGAACAGGTGTCCACAGGAACAACACCCGCGTCATGCGCCAAAGCGCTCGCAGTAGACTCATAGGTCAATACCTCGTCAGTTTGTTTCGTCACTGACTTATGGGGTATTGGCGGAAATATTTTTGACGGGTTTGACTGGCGCTGTCGCCGACCAATGCCCACAATATTCTCCAGGGGCTGACAGCCAATTCCGATACCTCGGAAATCGTTTCGTCACGACTGACTGTCAGCCTCGCGCTTTTCCTGACAGGCGGCTTTACTCAGAAGGATTTACGCCCTCGATATGAGCGTTAATCGCATCCCGAATATTTTTAGGGAGCAGGTCTGCTTCCGGCAAAGTCCGCCAATTTTCACGAGTTGCAGCTATCGTTTCATCAACAGTGCGCCACAACGGCCCTACGGCAAGCCCGGCTTTTTCAGCAAACCGACGCACCGTAGCCTGCGAAATACCTCGAAGGTTCTTATCCCCACCAAACTTCAGAGCCAGGTTGTCGTTAGGGATATAAGGCACGGTCGAGACAAAATCATAGGCAGGCGAAAGACTTGGGCGAACGCCATCGCGGTAGAGCAGCGTCCAATTTTTTAGGTGCATATCGCCGTTGCCAATCACGATTGAGAAAACAAGGCGGCGCATAAAATCATTGACTGCCTCTTCCCCGATTTCAGCCCACAACACCGCAGCAATGTTTGAATAATTGCGTTTTCCATACTTTTCATCAGGGAAAAGGCCAAAGACCTGAGCGAAATCTTCCATATGAACGCGCTTGCCGTCAGAGGTGCGGTCAAATCGCTCCACCACGAAGGCGCTACCCTGTAATTGCCCAACGCCTTCAGGCAGGCCCTGAATTTCTGACACCGGCACCAAGCGTGTTTGCGGCACTTCGATGCCAAGCTTCCGCGCTAATGCGAGCATTGCGTATTCGTTTTCTGACACTGCCGGGAACGTCATGGACGGCAGTTTTACAATCCATGCGCCACCAATACCGTTAGCTGGAATTGTCAGCCCCCCGCGAGCTGCTGCAATGGCAGAAAATTTTAGTTGAACACCTGCCAGCGAAAATCTGAGTTGGGTGTCCTCTTTTTTATCTGCGCGTTTAACTGCTACCTCCCCATCGTCAACCGTTGCTCCATCAAGGGGAACGACCGTCACAGCGCCAGGTAAATCAAGCCCTAGCGCAGCAAGAAGGAAAAACTCACGTTCGGGCTTCACCCCGATTTGACGAGCCAAATACTCTCTCAAATGGCCTTCAGGTAGCAGGTTTGAGAAGAACTGCGGCAGCTTAAGCGTATACGGACGAAGGCTCGTCACAAGCCCACCGCTTGCGCTTTTGAACGAAAGGCTAAGCGTCTGGCGGTTCGCGTCGTCAATGTAGGACTCGTCAAAGGCAAACAACTGCCGGTCACCGCTTAAACGTGTGATGGTGCCTATCTGACGGTCGTGAAGACGGACGGATAGAACCGTTGTCTGTTTCGCTTTATCGGTCATTGGCATCATCCCCATCATCATCGCCATTGGCGTAGAGCGGTTGCTCGTCCGGCTGACCATGCCCACGCACGAGCGCCTTCACGGATGGAACGAGCGGACGGGGTACAACAACAAGGTCGTGGTCGAGCAACCGCAGCAACTCAAGCAGTGTGTCGTAACGAGGAACAATGCGTCCGGTTTCGATACCTGAGATGTGGGTTTGAGGCAGGCCGACGCGACGGCTGACTTCGGCCTGGCTCCAGCCACGGGCCTTGCGCCCCTGGACCAGGGCTTTGGTAATGTGCTCAGGCAAACCTTGCAGACGTGATGACTTCATATGTTATCCCATATCAAATTCCGATTTTGATATAGTTTAGCATATAAGTTCGCCTGCGATATAGAAAATTATCTAGAAAGTATATTTCCAGCTAATTAAACATATTATAATGGCCTTAATCCCCAGAAAGCTAACATCCCCGGTCTTTAAATCCAGAAGTGCGAAGCTGTTGAGCACTGTTGAAACCAAGTGTCCCCAAACTGCCCCCAAAGCGATATTTCGGCATTACCGCCGAAATATCGAAAACTCGTAAAACATTGATTTAAAAGCCGAAACAATGGTGGGCGCAGCAAGACTCGAACTTGCGACCCGCTGATTAAGAGTCAGCTGCTCTACCAACTGAGCTATGCGCCCTTAAAGCGGTTCTTGGTGGAAGGCCCAGTTTGGGGTGGGCCGGGACCGCGAAAGGAGCGGCGGTTATAGAGGCTGCAAACAGCCCTGGCAATACGGCTTAAGCCCTTGATTATAGGTCTGAAAATCCGCCCCGGGCAGCCATCTGGACGTCGCGATGGACCCAGACGTTCATGAGCAGCCCGGCGCAGAACATGAGGTTGAACAGCGCCGTGCCGCCGTAGGAGATGAGCGGCAGGGGCACCCCCACCACGGGAATCAGGCCCATCACCATGGCCATGTTGATGAAGAAGTAGAAGAAGAGCGTGGAGGTGATGCCCGCAGCCAAGAGCCGCCCGAACTGGTGGCGCGCCCGAAAGGCGATGGCGAAACCGTAGATCATAATAATGACGTAGAGCGCGATGAGAGCCAGCGCGCCCACCATGCCCATTTCCTCGGCCAGCATGGTGAAGATGAAGTCGGTCTGGCGTTCGGGCAGGAAGTTCAGGTGGCTTTGGGTGCCCTGCATGAAGCCCTTGCCGAACAACCCGCCTGAGCCCAGCGCGATCTTGGATTGCAGGATGTGGTAGCCTGCCCCCAAGGGATCACGCTCGGGGTTCAGGAAGGTCAGCACGCGGTTCTGCTGGTATTCATGCAGCATCGACCAGGCGATGGGAATGGCGGCGAGCCCCGCGATGCCCAAGCCGATGAACTTCCAGATGCGCACGCCGGCCAGGAACATCATCACGGTGGCCCCCATCAGCACCACGCCCGCGGTGCCGAGGTCGGGCTGCAAAAGGATGAGCGCGAAAGGTACCCCCACCAGGGCCAGCGGAATGGCCAGCACCAGGGGGTTGCCGATATCCTCGAGGCTCACGCCCTGGAAGTAGCGGGCCAGCGCCAACACGATACCCGCCTTCATCAGTTCGGAGGGCTGAAGGTTGATGACGCCGAGGTCGAGCCAGCGCTGGGCGCCGCCGCCGATGACGCCCTTCACGTCGACGATCACGAGCAAGATCACGACCATGAAATAGAAGGCATAGGCGTAGCGCATGATGAGGCGGATATCGATCAGCGCGACCACCACCAGAATACCAAGGCCCACTCCAAAACGGGCGATCTGCGGCAGGGCCCAGGGCGTCCAGCTGCCGTGGGCGGCGGAATAGAGCATGGCGAAGCCGACGCAGGCGATACAGCACAGCCAGAAGACGAACGACCAGCTGATCTGCCACATCTTCTCGGTGGCCGACATGTCCCCGCGCCGCAACCGCGCGGTTAAGAACCCCATGTCGCTCATGTGGGCTGCTCCGGCGTATTGGCGGCAATCTGTTCCTCGTCCACGCGCGGTTTGTGCGAGGGATCCCACTCCAACACCTTTTCCATGATGTCGCGAGCAATGGGGGCAGCGATCTTGCCGCCGCCGCCCATGGCGTGATCGACCACGATGGCGATGGCGTATTTCGGCTGATGCGACGGTGCGAAGGCGACAAAAAGCGCGTTATCGCGCAGGTGCCAGGGCAAGTCCTCGGAATCGCGGGCCCCCGCTTCGCGCTCGGCGATGCTGACGCGGCGCACGGCGGCCGTGCCGGTCTTGCCGCTCATCGTCCACTCGCGGCGTTCGGGGTCTTTAAAACGCAAACGGGCTTGCGCGGCCGTGGTGGCCCCCGGCGGGCCGTTGACCACATCGAACATGCCGGCTTTCAGGATGGTGAGATGCTCGGCGGAAATGCCCAAGGCCGGGGCTTCCTCCTGCCCCGCGCCGCGCCCCGTTTCGGGGTCCACGCCCGTGACGGGGCGGACAAGCCTGGGCTTCACGGCGATGCTTCCGTTGGCAACGCGGGCGGTCATGACGGCTAATTGCAGCGGCGTTGTCAGCACATCGCCCTGACCGATGCCGACGTTCAAGGTGTCGCCCGGCGCCCAGCGTTCGTTGCGCGCGGCCTTCTTCCAGGCCTCGGTGGGCACCAGGCCCTTCTGTTCGCCGGGCAGGCCGATGCCCGACACATCGCCTAATCCTAGACGCCGCGCCATGGCGGCGATCTTGTCCACGCCCAGGCGGCGCGCGATTTCATAGAAATAGACGTCGCACGAGGCCGAGATGGCGCGGTTCATGTTCACGCTGCCGTGGACCTTGTGGCAGTGCTTGACGTAGCTGCCGAGGTTGTAGCGGCCGTTGCACGCTATGGTCTGCTCGGGCGAGATGACCTGGTGTTCGAGGGCCGCCAGCGTCACCACCAGCTTGAAGGTGGAGCCCGGCGCGTACTGGCCGGCGACCACTTTATTCACCAAGGGCTTGTGGTCGTTGGTGGAGAGCGCCTTCCATTCTTCGGTGGTGAGCCCGCGGCTGAAGGCGTTGGCATCGAAACTGGGGTTGGACACCAGCGCCAGCAAGTCGCCGGTGTTCACATCCATGACCGCCACCGAGGCGCTTTCGGGCCCTAAGCGTTCGGCCGCGTACTGTTGAATGCGTTCGTCGATGGTCAGCACTACGTCGTTGCCGGGCTCGCCGGGGTCGCGCTGCAATTCGCGGATGATGCGGCCATAGGCGTTCACTTCCACCTGGCTGGCACCCGCCTTGCCGCGCAGCGACATGTCGTAGATTTTCTCGATGCCTTCCTTGCCGACGCGGAAGCCCGGCAATTGCAGCAAGGGATCACCCGTCAGGTCCGCTTCGTCCACGGCGGCGACGTAGCCCAGCAAGTGTGCTGCGTTCTCGCGCTTGGGGTAGAAGCGCGTCAGGCCTTCGTCGATCATCACGCCGGGCAGGTCGGGCGCATTCACCTGAATGCGCGACATCTCATCCCAGGTCAAATTCTCGCGCACGGTAACGGGCAAAAAACCCCTTTTGCGCGATGCTTCCTTCTTCACGCGGTCGCGGTCGAAAT
>JAEUKM010000149.1 GCA_016793085.1 Rhodospirillaceae bacterium | reverse complement strand
GGCTATTCCCTGCATGTGGTGATCGAGGGCGACAGCGCCAAAGAGGTGGACCTGAAAATGGGCCGGGCCCGGCGCATCCTGGTGCCCATGGCGATGAAGGAACTGCCCAACACCATTCCGCAGGTGACGCGCGCCAAACCGTTCCGCGCCGTCAAACAACTGCTAAGCCCGGACGGCGAGAACGCCGTGCCGGTGCATGCGCTGTTGCCGTTGTCGCGCGCCGCCGAGATTGCCGCCGTGACCGATGAATACTTCGTGCGCCACCGTGACCTTTTGAAGGCGCACGGTATTTCCGTGTCGATCATGACCGGCGCCATGAACAACGCTGTCATGATCGAGCCCACGTTCTTCTGGAAAGACCGGCTGCACGCCTTCCACCTGCGCCACATCACCGATGAACAGCGCGCGGCCCATGGGTCAGCCGCGCCCAATGCATTAGCGCGTCAGGCCGTGGCCACGCTGCGCCATGACTTGGTTCTGCTGTGGGATGCCTTCGGCGCATCGCACTTCCAGATGGGCAAGTATTACGATTACGCGGGCTCGCTGTCCTCGGCGGCTCTGGCGTTCGTGAAAAGCCTGAAAGCGGCCCTGGACCCTAAGAACCTGATGAACCCCGGCGTTCTGCAGTTGGGGGCCGCCGCAAAAAAGCGCCAGAGCCGGTTCACTGAGTTCCCGCAAGACCTGCTGAACGACAAAGACTAAACATCCCCTCCGCATGATGGACGCCGCGCGACGGAAGCCGCCAGAGACCGTCGCCAAAGCCAGCATTTCCCGGCATAAGATGCGCATCCCTTGCCCGGAGCGCTTAAGCCATGCCGCTCGATACTGCCACTGCCACCCGTCTGATCCCCGTCAGCGCCGCCACCGCGCGGGGACGCACCGTTTCGGCCGTCATGGCCAAGCCCGCCACGCTGCCGGCGCCGGGCCTGGTGCTGTTTCACGCCTTCAAGGGCCTCACCGACGAATTCAAGGAACTGGCCGTAACGTATGCCGATCACGGCTACCTGACCGTGGCCGCCGACCTGATGGACGGCAAAACCTCGGACGGGTTTATCTCGGCCATGCTGCGCATGATGTTTTTAAGCCAGGCCAAAACCGAAGACACCGCCGTCGCCTGGGTGAACTATCTGCGCGCCTCGCCTGAGTGCACCAAAAAGGTGGGTACGATGGGCTGGTGTTTCGGCGGACGTTGGTCACTGAACACGTCCATCGCAACACCGGTGGACGCTACGGTGGTTTACTACGGCACGGTCGACCGACCAGCAGAAGACTTGGCCAAGCTGAAAGGCCCGGTGCAGGGCCACTTCGGCAACTTGGATCGCATTGTGAAGAAAGCATCGGTCGAGAATTTCGCGGCCAACATGAACAAACTGGGCAAACCGCTCGATTTGCATTTCTACGAGGCCAATCACGCTTTCGCCAATCCCGGCGGCAACTGGTTCGACACCTCATGTGCGCGGCAAGCCGACGAGCGCACGCTGAAGTTCTTGAAACTCACCCTGGGCTAATTTGGATTTTCTCGACAAGGACAATTGACGATGGGTCACCACTTCGGCGACCGCCCCATGCTGATTGGCGGCGCCTTCACCACCGGCCAGGATTGGATCACCTCGGTCAATCCGGCAACCGAGGAAGAGATCGGCCGCGTACCGGCGGGCACGGCCGAGGACGTCAACCGCGCGGTCGAAGCTGCTGCCAAAGCTCAACCTGGCTGGAACGCCAGGTCGATCTGGGAGCGTGCGGCCCTCTTGCGCAAAGTAGCGGCGGGCTTCCGCGCCCGCGCGCAGGAAATTCTGACCATGGAGGCCAGCGACACCGGCAACACCATCGGCAAACTGCGCGCTGATGTAGAAATCGCGGCGGGCTATCTGGAGTACTTCGCGGGCCTTGCCAGCGAAATGAAGGGCGAGACGGTGCCCGCGACACCCAAGGGCATTCATTTCACGCTGCGCGAACCGTTTGGAGTAGTGGCACGCATCGTGCCCTTCAATCACCCCTTCATGTTTGCGGGCGCGCATCTGGCCGCGCCCTTAACGGCGGGCAACACGGTGGTCATCAAGACGCCCGAGACCAGCCCGCTGTCGGGTCATTTGTTGGCCCAGGTGTGCCACGAGTTTCTGCCGCCCGGTGTGGTGAACATCGTTTCGGGCTACGGCCTGCCGGTGGGCGATACCTTGGTGCGCCACCCGCTCATCCGCCGCATCGGCTTTACGGGTTCGGT
This sequence comes from Rhodospirillaceae bacterium, assembly GCA_016793085.1. GTDB lineage: Bacteria > Pseudomonadota > Alphaproteobacteria > Rhodospirillales > Rhodospirillaceae. Next base: position 1,478 of record JAEUKM010000149.1, on the reverse strand, counting down.
GGCCACGGGCCTTGCGATCCAGCGCGCCGCCGCCGAAGTGGCGGTGAAACACGTGACGCTGGAACTGGGCGGCAAGAACCCGCTGATCGTGTTCCCCGATGCCGACGTGGAGAAGGCCGTGGATGCCGCCGTGGCGGGCATGAACTTCTCGTGGGCCGGGCAGTCGTGCGGCTCTACCAGCAGATTGTTGGTGCATGAATCGCTTTACGACCGCGCGGTTGAACTGACCCGCGCCAAGGTGGCGGCCCTGAAGCTGGGCGATCCGCTCGACTCCACTTCCGAAATGGGCCCGGTGAATTCGGCTGGTCACTACAAGCGGGTGATGGGTTTTATCGAGAAAGGCAAAAGCGAAGGCGGCAAGCTGCTCACCGGTGGCGGGCGGCCCAAGGGCGAGATGTTCAAGCGCGGATTCTGGATCGAACCGACGGTGTTCGCAGACATGACACCCGACATGACCGTGGCGCGCGAGGAAATCTTCGGGCCGGTCATGTCCATCGGTAAGTTCAAGACCGTGGATGAGGCGGTGGCTATCGCCAACGCCACGGAGTACGGCCTGACCACAAGCCTGTTCACCAACGACATTACACTGGCGCTGTCGACCGCCAAACGCATCGAGACGGGCGTGGTGGCCATCAACGGCTCGGCCATGCACCACATCGGCCTGCCTTTTGGCGGTGCGCGTAATTCGGGCCTGGGCGGCGAGGAGTGCCTGGAGGAGTTGCTGAGCTACACCCAGGTCAAATCCGTCCACGTTCTGATGTAAACTGTTTCAAGCATGACCTCTTCCGACCGCGTGATCATTGCCGGCGCCGGCCCGGTGGGCAGCATTACCGCGCTGGCTCTGGCGCAGCAGGGCGTGCCGGTGCTGCAGTTCGAGGCATTGGCCGAAACGCCCACCGCGCATCGGGCAGCCACCACCCATTCTTCCACGCTCGATCTTCTGGACGGTATCGGCATGAGCGCCGAGGTGATTAAACAGGGCTTGAAGGCGCGCTATTTCCAATACCGCTACCGGGAAACCAACGAGGTTTTCGCCGAGTTCGATTTTCAACGCCTGGAAGGCGAGACCGCCCACCCCTACGCCGTGCAACTGGAACAGCACAAGACCGTGGCCATCGCGCAAGACATGCTCAAGGCGTTCCCGCATTTCGAACTGAAACGCCAGCACACCATCACAGCGCTGGAAAACAATGCTGACGATGTGCGCGTGACGACCGAAACCCCTGACGGCGCAAAGCAGGATTGGACGGCCCGCTACATCGTCGGTTGCGACGGCGGGCGCAGCTTTGTGCGCAAATCGCAGGGCATCGATTTTCCGGGCTTCACCTGGGAAGAGCGCTTCATTATCGTCGCCACGTTGTTCGACTTCGAGAAAGCCGACAATTACCGTTACCGCAACTACATCGCCGACCCGGAGCAATGGTGCTCGGTGTTTAAAATTCCAGGCCCCGACGGCCAGGGCATGTGGCGCAACCTGT